>JAQBZS010000051.1 GCA_027622115.1 Planctomycetota bacterium
TTCAGATTTGGCGGGCGGTGGACTTTGGCTTCATCAAGAACGTCAATCCGCCAAATCTGAAAGCCGTAAACCTGACGCCCAAGTCCTCAATTCGTGCGTTTCGTGAGAGCAGTTCAATTCTCCCAAATCACCCGAAAACGGGAACCGCTCGGTCGTCACACTTTTGGATTTCGAGCTAGCGTTGATTCGACGTGCATTCGAAGAACACGCGAGTCGAGAACTTGGGCGTCAGGCTTACGTCTTTCAGATTTGGCGGTTTGCCGTTTTCCGTGAATTCCACGTCGAACGCCGCCAAATCTGAAATACGTAAGCCAGACCCCGCCCCCGGAAACTGACAATTTGTTCGGCCTATTTAATTTCAGCGCGGTCGTCTAAACCCGCCGTGCAGGGATAGACCGGTAGCCTCGGAGGCCGAGCAGCAGCAGCAGCAGCACGGTGAGCGTGCCGAGCGCCAAGCCGAGCATTGTTGGCCAGTGGCTGAAGATCAGTCGGTTCGGAACCCAAAGCGCCGTCCAACTGAACAGCACAATCAGGGTCGCAATGCTGAGATACGGCCCAAACGAAATGTACGGTCGACCGACGACCATCCACACCAACAGTCCAACCGCGATCGCACAGAGCGGAGCCAGGCACAGCACGAATACAACCGGCTGCCAGCCGACGAAGGCACCCACCATCAGCATCAACGTGGCGTCGCCGACGCCCACCGAGTACTCGCCCAGCACGATTTTCGTCAGACGTCCCAACAGCCAGATCGAACCGCCGCCCAAGACCGCCCCGGCGAGACTATTGGCCAAGCCGTGCAGGTGCCGATGGTGCTTGATCCAATCGGGAATGTATGGCCCGTTGAGCCCTGGGACTTCGTGGCTCCAGTCGATCCAGACGTGCATCATTTGGAAGTCGCCCGTGCCGAACGCGGCGACCAAGGCCAACACCGTCCCGGACATCGTGACCTGATCCGGAATGAAATAGTCGCGTAAGTCCGTGCCCGTCGCGACGATGAGCAGCCCGATTAGGATTAAGTGAAAGACGAGCCGCCCGTAATACCACTGCCAATCCGGCCGAACTTCCGCCACGGTTTGACAGCCGAATTTGAGGTACGCCAACGTAAACGCGGCGAACAACGTCATCGTCACCACTTCGACGACCGGAATGCTGGAGTCCAGTCGGTGCCCGCATTGGCAGCGGCCTCGCGCGGCGAAGTAGCCCACGACCGGCAAGCGTCGCCACGCACGGAACGACTCGCCGCAGCCGATACATTTCAGTCTCGGCAGGAAAGGCTGTTGGCCGTCGAGACACAGAATCCACTTAGCGATCGCGCTCCCCGCAACGGCTCCAACCACGAGCGACATCGAGCACCACAGGACAGTCGTGTTTTCCATCAGCGAACGAGTCTTTTTAGGGCGAACGGGCGGTCGTGTTCGGCACAAACATTGCCAACGGAACGCTTCACCCGGCTCAGATTGGTACGCAGTAATTCCCAGTTTGCTTCCACCGTCATTTTGAGTCCGTTGCCGCGAGCGATGCGTCAACCACGGACCGAATGGCTTGGATCAGCTGGTGTGACCGGAACGGTTTCCTGACGAATGCCGTGAACGGTTCGGCCAGTATTTTCGCCAAGGCCGTATCATCTTGGAAACCGCTGGTCATCACGATTGGTACGCCGGGCCGCACCGCGCGCATCGCCCAAAACGTTTCGAAGCCGTTTTTGTGGGGCATTTTCATGTCCAGCAACACCACATCGATTTCAACCTGACGGCTTTCGAAAATCTCGATCGCCATTTGCCCGTCTGTGGCCGTGATGACGTTGAATTCACTGAACTCCAAGAGTCGGACGACGGTTTCGCGGACCAGATCATCATCGTCCGCGAAGAGCAGCGTGCCGGAATGCCGCTCACCGATCAGGGGATCCGGCAAATCCGAGTCGTCTTTCCGAAAATCGCCTCCGCACGGGAAAAAGACGCGTACCGTGGTCCCCGCATCCAATCGACTACGAACTTGAATCGCGCCGCCGTGACGTTGAACGATTCCCAGCACCGAGGCCAAACCCAGCCCTCGGCCGGAAACCCGTGTGGTATAGAACGGCTCGAACATGCGTTCCATCGTGGGAAAGTCCATGCCGACTCCGTTGTCGGAGACTTCGAGGAACTGATACTGCGTATTGGGCTCGATCGTCCCGTAGAACGGTGGTTTCCGATCGATCGCGTCGGCGTCGACTTCGCCCGTCATCAACCGCACGACGCCGTTTTGTTCGCCGATGGCGTCCGATGCATTCGTAATCAGGTTCATCACGACTTGCCGCAATTGCGACGGATCGACGTGCATCACCGGCAGGTTTTCCGCGAAGTCGTGTTCGAGCAACACTTGTTTTGAAACCGACACTTTCAGCAGTTGAGACATGTCATGCACAAGGTCGGTCAGGTTGGCGGCCGTGACCGCGAGCGGCGATTCACCGGAATAAGCCAACAACTGCTGGCACAGGTCTGCCGCATGGGTCGCCGACCGCTCGATGAGTTCAATGTTGGGGCGAATCGGCGAGTCCTCGGGCAATATGGCAGCGGCAAGGTCTGCATTCCCCAAGATGCCGACCAGGAGATTGTTGAAGTCGTGAGCGATGCCGCTGGCCAGCACTCCCAGGCTCTCGAGCTTTTGCGTCTGAAGAATCTGTTCTCGAATGCGGTCCTGTTCCGTCATTTCCGCATGCCGGACCATCGCAATGCCGGCCAGATTGGCGAATTCGTTGATGAGCTGTAACTCGGACGACGTCGGCTTCCGCGGCTCGTGGTAGTACATCGCGAACGTGCCGAGTACTTTGCCGTCGGACATGATCGGTTGAGACCAGCACGCGCGAAAACCGAACGGTACCACCAGTTCGACGTAGTTGGCCCACAGCGGATCCTTGTGAATGTCTTGGACGATGACTTGCTTGCCGGTAAACGCAGCCGTGCCACACGACCCGGCGCTCGGCCCAATCGCCAATCCGTCGATCAAGTTGGTGTAGGCTGCGGGAAGATTGGGCGCGGCAACATGTTTCAAGCAATCCGGCTCACCGCGTTCCAGTCGCAGGATGGAACACAGCATGCCGTTGGTTTGCTCTTCAATGACCTTGATCAGCGTGTCGAGTACCTCGGGAATGCTTTTCCCGCAGCCGAGTTCTTGCAGCACGCGATTCTGGCCATCGCGCAGCCGTTCGGCCTGCTTGCGTTCGCTGACATCGCGGATCACGACCAAACCCAGCGGTGTCTTCTCGGTGTGAATGCGGCTGACGCTGATGTTGACCGACAAATACGCGTCGCCTCGCGTCCGCAGAAAAAAGCCTTCACGCGAGTGAAAGAACGTCGTCGTGCGACACGCATCCATCAACGCGGCTGTGTCGTCTTCACTGGCACCTTGCAGGAATTTGCCGACGAGTGAACCGACAAGTTCCCGTTTCCGAAATTCCGTCAGCCGACGAATCGCAGGATTGACGTCCAGGATTTTCTGCGTGACCGGGTGGAAGATGATGAAGCCGTCGTTCGTTTCTTCAAAGAAACGTTGGGCCAGTTCTACCGGGTCGATGTCGAGCATGGGCGGATGATTCCGACGTGGTTGGATGGTGGCAAACGCTATTGAGGTGGCTGCACGACCCACTGCGATATTCCATCGTACGCCGAAAGCGGCGTAGTCTTGAATCCGTTGACTTGCTTGCGAAAGGCCATGTAGTTGTCGATTTCCCACAGCGGAATCATGTAGGCCTCGGACCACAAATGGCGATGCAATTCCCGCACGCGGTCGCGGGCTTCGTGAAAGTTGGCCGACGCATCAAGACGCACGAATTCGGCTCGCGCGCAGGCCGGCAAGAACGTCAGCGACTCCACGCGCGCTCGGTCTTCCAGCGTCATGAACGGCCAGATGTCGAGGATCGGTTCGGTCAACTGCACCTTGCGATAAATGATGTCCCAATCGGCGGGCGTTTCGCCGTTTTCCGTTTCGACGACGATCTCCACTTTCAACCGCTTCGTGCGTTCCCATTGTTTTTTCATTTCGTCGGCCGCGGCGATGCAGATCGGATCGGGAGGGCACAGCATCTTCAAGTTGAGAACATCCATCTCTTTCAATTCGCGTTTCTTCGCAATCGTGGTGTTGGCCACCATCGTCAACGCCAGGCCGAGATAAATGTCGTACCGTCGCTGTTCGACGATCGGGCTGGTGGCATAGCTTCGCATCGGGAACGGCGACGTTGACAAGCGCCCGATTTCGCTCGTGTTCTTCAAGGCCACTTTGAGAAAGTGCTCGCGATTGAGGCAATACGCCAAGCCCCGTCGCAGTTCGCGACTGCCGCTCACATCGCTCTTCGGATTGAACTGCAACACATGCGTCGTCGGCACGGCGTACTTGCGGACGAATAATCGCGGATCAACCAGCAGGGCCGGCACGTTCCACGGCATGATCCGCGGCAAGAAATGCGCGTCGCCTCGGAGCAAAGCCTGCGTGGCCTTTTCCGTGTCTTCGTATTTCGTTTCGAAGACTTGCGCCACGTGATACTCCGGTGCTCCGTCCGGTTCGGGCGTTGACCGCCGATACTCGATGCGATCCGGCTTGGTCTCGAAGGGACGGAACCGCTCGGTCAACAACTTCAACGCGCCCGGTCCCGATGCCGGCTGTTTGGGCGGCGTTGCCGCGGTTTCGTCGAGCGAAAATCGGGTCAATGGGAATTGAAACAGCGCTTCAAGTCGCAACGGGACGCGTTCGAAGCGGACTTCAAACTCGAACGGGTTTTTGATCTCAATTTGCTTGATATAGCTGGCCAGACGCTCGTCGTATTCAGGGCTGTTCCGGGTAATGCGACTTTCGATCGAATCCACGACCATCGACGAAGTCACGAGCGGTTGGTTCTCCCAGTAGTTGGGTCGCTGACGCAGCGTGAACACGGCTCGACGCCCCAGATCGGCCGGATCCCATTGCTCGAAGAAACTGGTCTGGAAATAGGCCACGACACTGGCCCCGTCACTGTCATATTGGTCGACGTTGAACAGTGACGCCTTTGTGAGGGACTCGTGTCGCCAATCGTCGCGCGTCGGCAACGGGTAACTGGTGGCCGCTCCGGAAAATTCGGTCACGGCCACGTTGAGCCGCTGAAAACGCTTCAAAATACGGCGTTGCGCATCCCGACGCGCGGCCGGCACCTGCCAGATCTTGGCGGACTCACGCGCCAACTCGGCGGCTTCCGGATGCTGCAATGCCTCGGATGCCACGCGTGCTTTCTCGAACAACACATCCGATGCGGCGGTCAAGCGATTCACCCAACTCACGGCGACCGGGTTTTTCGCATCCAGCCGTTGAAACCACTCCATGTAGTGTTTCATCCGCGGATAATCCTTGGCGTCGTACGCGGGCTGGATCAAATCGTTGAACGCCTTCCCGGCCAGTTCCGCGAGCCCCTTGAACGCTTTGTCCTGCTGATACAACTGATCGATCGAGACCAACGATTCTTCAATCTGTTTGTTCTCGTATTTGACTTCAGCCTCGCGAAACAGAATGCCGTTCAGCCGCGCGTCGAGTCCCGGCCATTCCGGAGCGGACGTCGAAAGTACGAACAACAATTCGTAAGCCAATCGCAGTTGCTTTTCTTTCAACTGCAAGTCGATCCGCATCAGGATCAGATCTTCGTGATACAAGATCTTGGCGACTTCTTTGATCGGCAGCTTGAATTCCTCTTCGTCACCGGGCAGCACGACGGACAGAAATTGCGAATCGGCGATGAGTGCCAGATTCCGATTGGCCAGCGGTTTCCGCATTTCCTCTTTGGCCAGTGCGTCGATTTTTTCGATCGTATTCGGCCGCGGGAAGACGGCTTTCGTGACGATGACGTCGTCGTTCTTGAGCACGATCCAATCGAGAATATCGACTTCGGAATCCTGATGCCGTTTCAGCAGCGTCTCCATCGTGGGGACGGGCATGTCGGCCAATTTCATCAAGGTTTCGCCTTGGCCGGAAACGTTCCCCGCATTTGCAATCGCGGCAACGCAGGCGAACAACACCAGTCGAACGGTTCGAGTCGATACGCGAGTCGTCATGGTTCAGTTCCCGTTTCCGGTATCGCTTACAACGAAGCGATTCATAGCCGCAGAGCGGCGACAGCATAAAGCCTGGGGTGCATACCCCAGGTATCAATTCTTTACCGTAGCCAGCGTCGCCAGACGGTGGGATGCCACCCTTACCGTAGCCAGCGTCGCCAGACGGTGGAATGCCACCCTTACCGTAGCCAGCGTCGCCAGACGGTGGAATGCCACCGAACCACGGTCTGGCGACCCTGGCTACAGGAGCCGCAATCTAAAGTAAGTGCCATTGGACTTACGCCCCAGGCTAGATCCTGTCGCGGCTATTGGATCGACTCCATCCTGACCTAAGGCGCGGCTGAAGGACCGCTCGATACCGTCGCCGCCGCTTGCAACACGCTTTCCACGCGGTGCAGCGTTCCATCCATCGAGTCCACAAACACCCAGCTCCCAACCAACTTCGGCCCGCCCGCGAGTTGTTGTCGCAGCGACAATCGCTGACCGACTGCTTGCCCGTCCGCGTCTGTGGCCCAGATTTCACCGTTTTGTTGTGCAAATACCAACGAACCGTTTCGCAGCAACAACGGCCCGCCAGCCAATCCGGCCCCGTTCAAATCGGTCGACCATTCTTCTTTCAAAGCGCTGCCGATCGAGAAACTGTGGAGTTTGCCTCCGCGCGTTTCGACGAACAGACGGTCCCCGACCATCCACAGATCGTTCGACACCGGCGTGGCCAATTTGATCGCCGGACCAACTTCGTCCAGACTTGCCGCGTCCAACATCTTGAGGTTGCCGGCTGAATCCGCGAACAGGATCCGGCCATTGTGAATCTGGATTCGGAAATCGATCGCGGCATCCAGCGTGATGTCGGCGATCCCCTGCAAGCCCGGCGGATTCATACGATATTGGACTTTGTGCAGCTTCTTTTGGTTGGTCACCACAATGACCGACGTGTCGTCGATCGGCTCGACACTGACCCAGGCAAAACCTTCCACTCCCAGCGGAGCCCGAAACGGTTCGGTCTTGGCACCACCGGTGAAGAAGCCGCCGCTGACGATGATCCGGTCTTCCATCGGAATAAGGATTCCCGCCTTGAGCAACACCGGAGGCAGGACGACGCGTTTCTCCAAGCGTTCGGTCTTCACCTTCTGACCCTGGCCGTTGATGAACCACATCATCGGTTCCGGATTTCCGCAATAGGCCACAATCCGACCGTCGGACAGCAGTGTCGCCCGCACGGGATCCACTAAGTCCTTCGGCAATTCCAATAAGCTTTGGGCGTCGAACTTGAAACCACCCCGAGCGATCTCGGCCGAGTTCAAGCGAAAGATCTCGCCGGTCTCCGAAACCGCGATGGCATAGGCCGGTGGGCTGGCGATGACTTGCAGCACTCGACTGCCCAGCGTCGTCCGCCAAGCTCCGGTGAGCGTGTTTCCGTCGTTCTGCGTGAAAAAGACCGCGTCGCAATACGGGGTCCGACGACCAACGAACAGTTTTCGGTTCGCCGTCTGGATCGGCTGCGTGGTCATGCCGAACGCAGTGCGGTTCGTATCGTGCGCAAGTCGATCGGCGCTCATGTCGAATTTGTCCAACGCCTCGCTCGACATCCACAAGCGACCGTTCGGCCCCGCCAACAAATGGACCGGACCTTTGTGATCGATCTCCAATTGTTGCACGTCGATTTGAGTCATTTGGTGATCATCGGACTCATCCGTCACGGTGTAGGCCGTGATGCGATTTCCGCCCGATGGGACGTAGAGCTTGTCGCCACGCAGAATTGGCGCGTCCCGCACAAATCCCGGAATCGCCGCCTCACCGGTTTGCGCCGGCGCCTCGCCGTCTTCGCCCGCCTGAATGACCCGCAACTTGGCCTCGGTCGCGGCGTGATTTTCCACAACCAACAGCAACGTCCCCATCGGCGTCATCGGCACATTGACTCCGCCTCGCGAATGACCGATGAACGTTACGGTCTTGCATTCAAACGGCCGCAGACTGAGCGTATAGATCACGCCGTAGCCGCCCAGCACCAAGAGATTGTTCGAATCGTGCGACAACGCCGGCCGAGGCACCAGATCCTGCGAAAACTTCATCTGAGCCGAAACGGCACCGTCTTCCAGGTTGATGCGGTACAGGTGCCCGCCTTGGGCCGTGAGGTAAATCTGCCCCTGATGAATCAGAGGCAAACCGGTGGCCATGTGCTGCATTGGTTGACGCCAAATCAACTTGCCGTCGCTCTGACTGACCAATTGCAATTCACCGAATTGCGTATTGAACGCCAACAAACCGGGAGTCGCCGAATTCACCACTTGAGGAAAGAACGGCGTATCGAGCCCGATGACGTGCCGCCAGACTGCGTCGCCCGTCAATGTGGCGACACCGTAGATGCAATCCTTCGAGAGCGCAAAGACGCGTTGGCCATTGTCTTCGATCGCCGTTTGGGCTCGCGTGCGCAAGGCCATCGTGATGGACGGCGGCAGGTTGCTCGCCGGTTGCTCGGCTTGGCCGGGTCGAGCCGCGCCTTCCACCAATTGCACCAGCTTGCGTTCGTCTCCCATCATTTGAGCCACGAATTGCCGCAGCTTCTTGTCCTTTTCCAAATCGGGATAACGCTGCAACAGACGCCGATGGGCTTCCATCGCGCTGATCGGCTTCGCCGCTTTCAGGTGCCCGTCGATTTCCGCGAGACCCGCGACATAGACATCGTTCTTGTCGATCGCGGCCAACGATTTCGCTCGAGCTTCGGTGATCGCCGCCAACGCCAAAGTCGGCGGTTTTTCCTTGCTCGCCAGCGATTGCAGCTTCTGCTTGGCGGCGTCCGACGTGCCCAACAAAGCCTTTTCAAACGGAGGCTTGCCGGCATCGGTCGCCGCGCCCTTGGCAATTTTTTCGGCATATCGAGCCAGTGAGTCCTTCTGCTCGGCATAGCCGGTCGTATCACGAAACGTGCGAGTGTAATTGTGAAGCGCGTCTTGACCTCGCTCCCAATCCGGCTTGGAACCGGAGATCTGTTCCAGAATCATGCACTTGCCGCGTTCCAATCGCGCCGGATCCGAGAGGTCTTTGTGTTTGGGATACTCGTTCAGAAAGTTATCGAAACCTTCGATGGCCTGTTTGAACTTCCCGCCGTCCATATCGGTCTTTGCGGCATCAAACAGCAACTGCGCCTGTTCGCGGGCCATCATGAACCAAAACACGCCGCCAAGAATCACCAGCACCGCGCAGCCGCCAATCAGCGACAACACCAGCGGAGACTTGAGCACTTCCTGTTCGCCTGGCCGATTCGGCCCGACGCCGAGATTCTTTCGCATCTCGGACAGCTTCGACGACTTCTCCCGGCGCGACGATTCGGCCTCATCCGCATCCCGACGATCGCCGTCGGTTGGGCCATCCACGTCATCGTCATCGTCGAATTCTTCATCCTCGTCCTCGAACTCGTTCTCCAGTTCTTCCTCGAAGATGTCCTCGTCTTTTCGTCGCTGTTTTTTTTTCTTCTTGGCCATATTTCCACTCCCGGCGGCGAAAAACGCGATTCAATAAAGGTGCGGCTCGGCCGTAGCTTGGGACCATTGTCCCGAGCGTCACGGGACAATGATCCCGTGCTACGGGACGGTATCGGCAAGAGCTATTCGTCGGCCTTGACGGCGACTCGAATCTTCTGCAACCCCGCCTCTTTCGCGGCGTCAATCACTTGGACGAAAGTCTCGTTGATCGACTTGCGATCCGCTTCCACAACCATCTCCCGTTTGTCCTCGTTCATTTTGTTCTCAAAAACGTCGATCAAATCCGCGACGTCGGTCGGGGCTTCATCCACGAAGATAATGTTTTCCTCGTTGATCGTGACGATGATCGATTCTTCTTTCATGTCTTCCAGCGTTTCAGCCACGGCGGCTCCCTCTTTGTCGGGATCCGGTGCCGGAACTTCCATGGCCTTTTGCGTGCTGAATGACGCCGTGATCATGAAGAAAATCAGCAACAAGAACGTCACGTCGACCATCGGCGTGAGGTCCATTTCTTCTTCTTCGGACTTGCGGCTGGTCACCGCAAAGCCCTCGTCTTCCTCATCGTCCGCTTCGACATACATCCGCTGAGGTTGCGGATTGGGTTGTTCCGCAGGTGGCGGCGGCAATCGGAATTCCGGTTCCGCCTTACGCGGGTTCAACTCTTCGGCATCGGCTTGCCGCTTGCTGCTCGGTTTGTCCGCCGCGGCCTGACGAGCACTCGGCTCGGATTTTGCCGCCCCGGCCTTGGGAGTCGCCTGTCTTGCCGCAGAATCGCCGGCTTCCTTCGCGGGCGTGCCGGTCGCTGTCGTGGCCGCTTTCGATGCTACCCCATCAAGGGCTGCGAGAATCCGGGTGACGTCATTTAAGACGCCCTCGGCGGACTGATATCGCCGAGCGGGATCCTTGGCCATCATCTTGTGTACGAAACGGCTGATGACCTCGGGAACTTTCTCGCGCCGCTTGTGCAACGGTTCCGGCTCGGCATTCACATGTTGCACCGCGATCGACACGGGATTCGGACCGCTGAACGGAGGCGAACCCGCAAACATGTGATACGCGGTAACGCCTAGCGAATAGATATCGCTCCGCAGGTCGAGCTTCTTGCCGTTGGCCTGTTCCGGGCTCATGTACATCGGCGTGCCGATGGTCATGCCTTCCTGCGTGAGATTCCCGCGTTCGGAACCGTAGCTGAGCTGAGCCAGCCCGAAGTCCGCCCCTTTCACTCGGCCTTCCCGAGTGAGCATGATGTTTTCGGGCTTGATGTCTCGATGGACCACGCCCGCTTCATGGGCGGCCTGCAAGGCCGTGGCTACCTGGCGAATGATGTGCAACGAATCCTTGGTCGCGGGCGGCCCGTTTCGCCGCAGCAATTCACTCAGGTTTCGGCCATGAACAAATTCCTGTGCGATGTAATGCAGTCCTTCGGATTCGTCGATCTTATAGACCTGCACGATATTGGGATGATTCAGCACGCGAGCCGCTTTGGCTTCGTGCTGAAAGCGTTCCAGCATCTTGTTGTTGTCTTTGTCGACGATATCGGGCCGCAACACCTTGACGGCGACATACGGGTTCGACGCGTTGTCCTGTTCGGATACACCTCGGACGTCGCGCCGCGACCGACCCTCCGCAGCAAGCGATAGTCGCCCAATTGCCGCTCGGTCAGATCTTGGAGTTCCGCCATAGTACTTACTGCTTTTGTGAATTAGCCGTTGGGGCGCTTACTTCGAGTTTGTCACATTTGGAATTTTGGAATATAGATGCCTGCGTGTTAGCGGTTCGTTTAACCGCACGCCGAAGGCACGCGCGTTTGAGGACACCCGAGTAAACTTGGTCGCCCCAGCAATTCACCTGTCCTGAAACGCGCGTGCCTACGGCGTGCGGTTAAACGTGACAAACTCGAACTTAGCAATTCCGCTACCGTAACAGCCTCACTTCTTGACCTCTTGCACACCGATGTGAAACCGAATCCCCTCGATGTCTCTCAGCTTCTTCATCACATCCTGAACCGTTCCGTTGGGAACATCTCGATCCGCCATGATGACCACCGGTGCCCCCATATCGAGCACCATCGAACCGACTTCGGTAATCAATTCGTCGATTTCCATCTCGCGTCCTTCCAGGAGGACGACCGGATCATCGTCGGGGCTTTCGGGTGCGTTGACTTGGACCTTGATGCTGCCGTTGACCCCATCACCATTCTTGGCGGGCGGCACGTCTTGATCCGGCGTGCCCTTCATCGTTGACGTGAGGATGAAGAAGATCAGCAGCAAAAACGTCACGTCGATCATCGGAGTGATGTCGAGTTCGGCGTCTTCTCGCTTTTTCTTCTTGCCGCCCCAACCATCACCGCCGACATCGGAGAATGTGGATCGACTCACGTTGCGGTCCCTCCAGCAGCCCGCGCGCGAATCGCATCGAAGTCTTCCAGGAATTCGCCCAAATGCTGCTGCACGTTGTCCTGCAACTTGCCGATTTGCACGTTGACTTGTGCACCGAGTAAGACCAGCGGAATCGCGATTGACAGACCAATGGCCGTCGTAAACAACGCGATGCCGATCTTATCCGCCAATTCCGCCGGGTTCGTGCCGCCGCCGCTTTCCGAGGAAGCCGCGATCGTCTGGAATGCCAAGATCATGCCCACCACCGTACCCAGCAGCCCAAGCATCGGGGCGGTCTTGACGATGGTCCCGACCCATGACGTGCGGTAGTCCAAGTCGGCGAGAATATCCCGTTCAAACTTCTCTGCCAGCAACCGCTTGAGCTTCTGCGGCGATCGATGTTTGTTGGCGATCGCCAACAGAATCAATTGCGGCACGGCCTTGGACCAATAGGCCGGTGAGTCGCACAACTCGACGACGTTTTCGAAGTTGCCGCTTTCCAACTCGATCCGAGTCTCTTCCAGGAATTCCTGGGCTTGGTTTTCGTTGGAGAACCGTTTTTGCTTGATGCGGCTGCGGAGCACCATGATTTGCCACACGCCGTACAGTGCGGACGCGGCCATCGCGGTGTAAATCGCGGTGCCGGCGAATTCAAGAATTGGGCCGGAATAATCGTCCATGTTGAGTCTTCGTTGTAATTCAGAGTGGATATGAAACTGCCGGAATCACGATTATCGCAGATACGTCTGACGCGTGACGACAAACTTGTAACCGGATCCTTCCGACCGCACGACAAAGTAGGTGCGACGAATCTCAGTGGCCTTACGATTGCGATACGCCAATTCCAACTTCGCCAAGATGTTCTCGGTTTCGCTGGGGTAGAAGTGCAAAATGAGTTCGTTTTGAGCGTTGTGGGCGGCTCGTTTGAACAGCGCGACATCCGCACGCCGCCGATCGCCGCCCTGCCAGTTGAATCGCAGGATTTTCTCCATCCCCTTGCCGGTGGTCTTCGTCACTTTCGAGGGCGGCTTTTGTGCGACCTTGCTGATTTGAACCAGTTTTCCGGGAACCAACGCCCCCAGTTGAATCCCAAAAAACTCCAACTGCCGAGCGTATTCGTCCACGGTGCCCTTGTCGTTGAAACTGATGAACCAGCGATCCTCGCGACCGAGCCCCGCCCCAGGCCCACCGGCTCCCAACGGAGCACGACCGGTTCCATTCGCGCTGCCCGGCTTGCCGTGATGCTCGCCGCCCGATGAAAACGTCGGTTGCGACATCTGCGTGGCTTTGTCCGACACCTCCATCACGTTATCCAGGACTTCCGCAATCTCGCTTTCCTGGTCATCGTTGGCCAACGACGGATCTTGGCTGAGTTCTTCCGGGGACTCGACCTTGAGCGTCTCGTCAATTGCGCCGTCTTCTTCGCCGCCGGGCAATTCAATGAGTTCCAACTCGCCCGTGGCAGCCGGGGATGGTGGTCGGCTGAAAATCCACATCAGCACCAAACCCAACACGGCCAGTACCAAACCGCCGGCGATGGCGGACATCATCGACGAAACCAAGTCGAACCGTGTCACCCTGAGGACCGGTGCTCGGGTGGTTCGTTGAGGGGCAATTCCGGTTGCCATGACGCAAACCTCTTCGCGGAGTTGTTTGTGCTTCGTTCCAGACGAACTGCGGAAAACCGTTGTCCGATCTCCGTGTCGATCCGTGCAAAATCAGATTGTAGCGATGTTTTCTTGCACGCGAACTGACTCGGACAGCCCGAGGGAAACGGCTCTCCGTGTGATGTGGCCCAAGCGACCAGCCTGGATCCCGCCTTTCGAACGAATTCCGCTGATTGGAAGAGAAATCGAATGACGGGCATCATGGCCGGGGATTGAGAAACGGTTCGAATGAACCACCCGACAATGGTGAGACGGGAATCAGCGGAATCCGATCGTATTTCGTGATTTTGGGTCTGTCAACAAGCCGCGAAAACGTCGAGTCCGGCATCGTTTTGGCTGAGGCCCTTGGTCACATCGATTGCTTCTGTTCAAATCTGCGGTGCCGCAACGGAGGCGATTTTCTCGCGCATTTGTAACCACCGTCGCCAGACGGTGGTTTTGCGGCAAGGCCCCCACCGTTTGCCGACGGTGGCTACCAGGAACACGGGTAATGTTGACAACCACAGAAGCCGCGCTCGCAAATTGCGTGATCGAAGCATTGCCCATTTCGTCGTTGCCGACTCTGCTCGGTGTTCTGGCCAAAACTTGGCGAGCCGTCACCGACGCGCCCGTGTATGTGTCGGCCATTGATCCGAGTCGATCGCAAGTCTACGGAGTGCTGATCGAAGCCGATGAATCGTCGGAAGACTTCTCCGAGCCTTCGTCGAGTTCCGAGTGGCGAGCCGGAGCTGCCGAGCAATCCTTGCACGGCATGCTTCAAGTTCGCCAATTGCCGACGATTTCGCGGACACTCGCATTCGACACCTGCGGCACCGTGCTGGCCGGTGTTTGTATCTTGGGTGATTGCGATCCGTCTCCGGCCGACGACGCCGTGCGGTTGTCGTCTCGATTGGTGGCGGAATGGAAGCAGGTGTCCGATTTCCGCCGTCGGCTTGCGGGTCGAACACCCAACTCGGCGAAACTCGAAGCGATGGCGGAATTTGCCGCAGGAGCCGGACACGAAATCAACAACCCGCTGGCAACCATTTCCGGGCGAGTCCAATTGCTGCTTCGCGGCGAATCGAATCCCGAACGTCGCGGATCACTCGAAGCCATCGGAGCACAGACGCTGCGGATCCGCGACATGATCGGCGACGCGATGTTGTTCGCTCGACCTCCACTGCCCAATTTGACGAGTGTCGATCTGGCGGAAGTGGTCAAGGACGTCACCGCCGCGTTGGCAGAGCGAGCCCAATCGCAAGGATGTCGGTTGGCTGTACAAGCAGAATCGCCGATTCCGATCGTGGCCGATCCGATCCAAGTACGCGTGGTGGTGAGTTCGCTGGTCAGCAACAGCCTAGAGGCCCATGCGGGGCGGATCACCGTCACCGTTGAGAACTTAACGGCTGAGAACTCAGAGGAAGCGATCTCCGCCGATTCGCGGACCGGCGAGGATTCTGGATATCGGTTCGCGCTGTTGCGGGTCTTCGACACGGGCCAAGGCATGAACGCCGAAGAACTCGAACATCTCTTCGACCCGTTCTATTCCGGTCGCCAGGCTGGTCGCGGCTTGGGATTCGGCCTCGCGAAGTGCTGGCGCATTGTGACGATGCACGGTGGTCGGATTGCGGTCGAGCCAACGGCTGAAGGCACGACATTCCGCGTCTTCTGGCCGAGCCAAATTTGAATCGAGATCATCGTGGTCGACGGCGATGCAAACTGGTCGTCGGGCTCGGCGACG
>JAQBZS010000052.1 GCA_027622115.1 Planctomycetota bacterium
ACCGTTGAATCCGGGGCGAGGACCGGGCGGACCTTCAAACAACAATCGCTCGAAGTCGCCTTGTCGTCGTGGTCCGCGTCGTGATCCCGCGACCAACGGACCAGGCTCGACCGCAGCCGTTTTGGGGCCTTCGCCCGGCCGCAATCGCCACGACAGCAAGTACAGCGTTTGGGCGAGTTCGAAGCGGACTTGCGGCATGGCGGCGTCGGCCGACGGCAGCAACTCCAGCAGCGATTTCGCCGCAGCGTGCGATTTCCGGCAAGCGTCCAATCGATCGAGCAACCGCAGCGCCGTGCCCATTTCGTTGTGAATCGCGGCTCGATCCAGCACGCGCGGCGTCGAATCCTTGTCGACCAGATTCCCGAAGGCTTCCAGTGCGGACGAATAGACTTTCACCGCGTTTTCGTACTGACCCAAACGTTGGTAGATGTCGCCGACTCGGGCATGTGCGTCGGCGATCTTGTACTTGGACGCGGGGTCGTCATGGTCTTCGGCGGCCAGTTGCTCGTAATACCGAATCATCCCACTCAGCACGACGGCCGTCTGCTGCGACAGCGCCGGCGGCACGGGGACTCGCACCATCGAGTTACCGGATTCGCTGCTCACCAAGTCGGCCGGATCCAAGTAGCGAGGCGGTGCGAAGTGATTGAAGACTTCGTCCAGGGCCTTGTGAGTCAACGCTGCGGATTCCTCGGCCCGCTGTCGTAACGCGTATTCGGCGCGGTAACCGAGCGCCCCCAGGACACCGAGCAACACCAGTAGCACCAGCGACAGAGTCGACAGCCCGGCAACCGTCGGATTCCGTCGACTCCAACGCCACAACTGTTCCGCCACCGAAACCCGCCGTGCGTGGATCGGGCGATCGGCTCGGAAACGGCCGAGATCCGCAGCCAGTTCACCGGCGGTCTGATAGCGATGCGACGGCTCGCGGGCCGTGGCCTTCAAGATGATCGTTTCCAGGTCGAGCGGGATGTCCGCGTTCAATTTGCGTGGCCGCGTCAACTCGCGGATCAGCGCTTGCGAGATCAACTTCGTGTGTTCGGTTTCCTCCCACGCGGGTCGCCGAGTCAACAATTCGTAGAGCGTCAGCCCGAGTGCGTAGATGTCGCTGCGGGCGTCGGCCTGGCCTTTGAATTGCTCGGGAGCCATGTATCGCAACGTGCCGACCAAGTTGCCGGTCTGTGTGAGGTCGTCGCCTTCGATGGCTTTGGCGAGTCCGAAGTCCGCCACCCACAACACGCCCTGACGATCCAGCAACAAGTTGCCGGGTTTGATATCGCGATGCAGCGTGCCTTGGTCATGCGCGTATTGCAGAGCCGCGGCCGCCTGGCCGCCGATGTCGGCGACTTGGTCAAAACTCAAATGGGAATCGATCTCGAACGGCGCGAGTGAAACCGCCATCGAAGACGGCTCGCTCTCGCCGTCCGAACTGCCCGCCGACACTTGTTGAAGGCGGCGCGCATCCGAGGTCAGTGTTTCCGTCAGCGGTTCGCCCGGCGCAATCGCTTCAAGTTGGCTGGAAGACTCGCAGACTTGGAATTCGGTCTTCACCTCGGACGACATCAAGACGTCCAACCCCACGCCGTCGATCAGTTGCATCACATAGAAGTGATACCCGTCCGCTTCGCTGACACCGAACACCGGCACGATATTCGTGTGATGCAGCCGACCAGCCGTGCGTGCTTCTCGTTGGAATCGTTTGAGCAGTTTGTGGTCCAGCATTGATGGCAGAATCTTGAGGGCGACACGTCGAGCGAGGGATTCTTGCACGGCCTCGTAAACAATCCCCATGCCGCCGCGACCCACTTCGCGAATCAAGCGAAAGTCACCCAGTCGCTCGCGTTCGACGTGTTCGGTGGTGACGGCACTGGGCACGGCAAATTCACGCTCCTTGCGAATCTTCAGGCCCTCCATCGCCGCCATGGTGGGGAAGATGTCGTGAATTTCGTCCGCCAAGTCCGGGTATTGCCGCTCGTACTCCGCGACCGACGGGTATTCACCCTTGCGGCAGCGGTCCATGAATTCCTCGGCCAACTCTTCGAGGAATTCCATTTCGTCGTCGTCGCCCGGCTGGACATCGCCGTCGGACGTGCCAACCGCAGTGATTCCCGACGACGCCTGACTGTCGACAATTTCGATCGCTTCGTCGGGGATCGGCGTCCGCCCATCCGAGTCGGTCGTCGAGAACGAGTGGTCGCTCATGGCAGATTCAACCCCGGCAATTTTTCGGCAATGGCCTTGAGACGTTTCAACGCGCGAAAGTACCGCACGCTGGCCGCCTTGGGTTGAATGCCGAGGACTTCGGCGACTTCGTTATTCCCGAGTTCCTCGAAATGACGCAGCGCCAACACTTCGCGGTCGATCTCCGACATCCCTTCCAAAGCCGATTCCAACTGCCCGGCCATTTCGTCACGGCTGGCCACATGACTGGGCGAGGTCAAGCTGCCCACCAATTGAGCGGCGATGCAGATGGACGTGGCCTGCTGATTCGGCCCGTGTCCGATCGACACTTCGCGATTGGCGTCTCGCATGCCGGTGCCGATGTGCCGCCGATGCACGTTGACCATCGTCTGACAGACAACCATTCGCAGCCAGACAAACAACGACGTCTGTTGGTTTTCGATGTGGTGATGGATGCGGTCGACGGCGTCCAGATAGGCCTCTTGCAGAATATCATCCGCATCCACGCGACCTCGCAATCGCCGATCCAAGCGAAAGTGGACCATCCGCCACAGCCGGTCGTGATACTCGGAATAGAATTCGGCCAGTGCGTCGGTTCCGCCTTGACGCAGTTTTTCCAGGATTTGTTCGTCGGTCACGTGCAACTCACTCAGAATTCGTGAAGGCCGGGGACAGGCCGGTTGGCAGTCGGTCGTCCCCAATGTACGCGAATTCGGGCGAGAATTCCGTGCGAATTCCAGGCTGCTGGGTTCGCGTGGCTCAAGTTCCTGACCACACCCCTCGAGTCACACAGGCTCGCCGGAAAGCACGGACTCAAACTCGTGTCGGCTGCCGGCTGGAGCAAAGAAACAGATGTAGGTCAGACCGCCCTGCGTCCAACTCACAGTCGCGTATTGCTTTGTTCCGCGAGTGACGTACACGGTCTCGCTCATGCCGAACGAATCAATCGCCGGCGGATCGGAAATCGCATCCGAGCCGATCACGGCCACGACGCCTTCGATCACGCTGAAGTGTCGCCCACGGACTCGAAATGAGTACAACGTGGCGGAGTTCCCCAGACTCAACGAAACGACTTTCGGCTGCGTCAGGATGTGCTGCCATTTGGGGATGTCCTGCGTGGAGGCCGGATCCGCATCCGGGAGTTGTGCGAGTGCATTCGCATCGACGGGAATTTGATCCAACAAGTCCGCCAGTGACATGCTGGCGACTGCTTGAGGTTGCATCAACCAAATCAAACACGCCAGCAGAGTTGCGGCGAGCGATGCGCTTGCAGCCACCAGCCAACGACGGCGTGAACGTCCAATCGCCAAAGTCGATGGTTCGACCGCCGTTGCAGTCTTGCTGGCAGCGTCGGTCGGCTGGACGTGCTTCGGATCCAAGCGGTTCAGCAATCGAGCACGTGCTGCGTTGGGAACGGCAACATCCCGCATCGCAATGCCAATTGAGGCATCCCACTGTTGGCGACGATTGAACTCGCCTGAGATGTCCGCGGACGAATCAAGCAATGCGGCGGCTTCGGCAAATTCCGGATCAGACAAGTCATCCGAACTTGGTCGAACGGCTTCAAGTTGTTCCAGTGCCTTTTGGGAATCCATTCTGCGACCTCCCGCACTCGGGCCGAACTTGACAACAATCCGCGACGAATCCATCGTCGCGGCACAATCAATCGTTCATTTTGGATGCCAGCCGTTTTCGCAAATGAGACTTGCCCCGAGCCAATCGGCTCATGACCGTCCCAATCGGAACGTCCAACTGTTCGGCAATTTCTTTATAAGAGAACTCTTCGAAATAGAACAAGATGAGAGTCGCTCGGTAATCGTCCGGAAGTTCATCAAGAGCACTTTGGAGTGTGGTTTCATCGATTTGCCGATCGTCGATGCTTGGAGTCTCGTCTCCGACCACCGAATTCAACTCTTCGACTTCAACCACGTTCAACTGTTTCTTGCGTTGATACGCCTTGAAGTAAACGTTCCTCAAAATGACGCACAGCCAGGAATGGGCCTGACTTGGTTCGCGGAGTTGTTCGAGTTTCGTCTGAGCAATCAAAAACGTCTGCTGCACCAAGTCCTCGGCATCCGGATGTGAACCGGATAGCCGATAGCCGTAGCGATACAACAGCGAATAATGCTGCTCGACCAATTCCGTGAGGGTCAATGCGCAGTCGTCCTGCATGTGCATCCCGCAATCAATACGATCCCGTTGTTGGCGAAACTATTCCCGCCAACCCATCACTTTTCCCAAATTCCAAACGACATCGGTCGGGACGCGCGAGATCTGAGGCACGTTGTAAACGCAAACCTACCAACTCGAACGTAGCTTGGGACCATCGTCCCGAGCGGTCACGGGACAATGGTCCCATGTTGGGAGGTTCCAAATTGCACGGTGCTGGTTTTCCCAGGCAGATTGGTAGCGAGTTGTCGATTCGTCAACGCGGTCGAAATCTTCGCCGACCGATGGCCAGCGCAAGCCGTGCTCTACTGGCCACGGCTAACACGGCCCGCCTTGATGATCCCACCCTGCATGATCGCGATCAGTTTCGAGCGATTTTGCAGGATTGAGATGTCCGCCAACACATCGCCGTCGACCACAAGCACATCCGCGAGCTTGCCGGACTCCAGCGTTCCGAATTCATCGCCACGGCCCATGATTTCGGCCCCGGTCTTGGTGGCACAGACGATCGTGTCCATCGCACTGAAGCCGACATAGTCCACGAAGAACGCCAACTCTTTCGCGTAGTCGCCGTGTGGGTTCCAGGCAAATCCATAGTCGCCGCCCATGCCGAGTCGTCCGCCGGTCGCCAGGATTCTGCGAGCGCTCTCCGCACCGCCTTCCAGCGTTTCCCGGTGACCGTCGATCACTTTTTGGCCCATGCCGACTGCCGGGCCTTGTTCAATGCTGGCCAATTCGAAATACAACGCGGGAACCACCGGCACATCGCGTTCGAGCAACAATTCCAGCGTTTCGTTGTCCATGAATGTGCCGTGTTCCAGCGAGTCATACCCGGCCAGCAATGCGTTCTTGATGCCCGCAGTCGCGCGGCAGTGACCGGTGACTTTCATGCCGTGGTTATGAGCCGTGGCCACCACGGCGTGCATTTCGTCAAACGTCATGCACAACGTGTGATGATCGTTGACGTCGGGAGCCGCCGCATCACCGGTGGGATATGTCTTGACCCACTCGACACCGTCCTTGACGAGTTTGCGGACAGCCGATCGCGCCTCGTCCGGACCGTTGACCAGCAGTACCAGCCCATCCATGCCGATCTTGCGGAAATCCGGATTCCAATCCATCAGCCCGCCGACGCCGCAAATTTCGCGACCGCTGCTCGCCATCCGCGGGCCTGGAATCTGATCCTTATCGATCGCCTTCTTCAACCAATAGTCGATGTTGAACAGGCTGCCGCCGCTGCGAGCCGCCGTGTAGCCGCATTCCAGTGCGAGCTTTGCGTTACACGCCGCCAGAATCGTGACGTATTCCACGGGGTACTTGATGTCCAGATCTTCCAGCGACGCCACGTTGAAGTAGGTGGAATGAAAGTGGGCCTCGACCAAGCCCGGCATGATGGTCCCACCGCAGGCATCAATCTCCGTCACGTCTTCGGTTATTTCGACGACTGGCGCGTCCGCAACACCACCGGCGAATTCGATCCTGCCGTCTCGGATCACGACGATTCCGTTCGGGATCGCCGGTCCGCCGGTGCCGTCCACCAATTGGCCGTTACGGATGACGATTGTTCCGGTTGCCGTCTTCATGAATTGATTCCGTCGGCAAAATGACCGGCTATTTGTAGTCGTCCGGATTTCCAAACAGGCTGCCGCCGGAACCGCCACCCATGCCGCCCAGCAAGGATTCATTCCGAGGTCGGGGCGGGGCTTCTTCTTCGGGTTCCGGTTCGGGTGCCTTGAATTCTTCGGGCTTTTCTTTCAGAGCCTTCAGCGACAATGCGATTCGCTTGCGATTGATGTCAACGTCCAGAACTTGAAACTCGGCTTCATCGCCGACATTCAACACGTCCGTGACTTGATTCACGCGGCGATAATCCAGTTCGCTGATGTGGACCAGACCCTCGACATGCGGCTCCAATTGCACAAACGCGCCGAAGTTCGTGGTACGAGTGACTTTGCCCTTGACCGCCGAACCGGGTGGAAACTTTTCGCCGGCGGCTTGCCAGGGATTTTGCCGTAACTGACGCATTCCCAAACCCACTCGGCGTTTTTCCTGGTCGATCGTCAGCACTTGAACTTCGATCGTTTCGCCTTCTTGCATGACTTCGGTTGGATGCTTGATCCGCGACCAACTGATTTCACCGATGTGCAAGAACCCGTCCATCCCGCCGATGTCCACAAACGCGCCATAGTCCTTGATGGTTTTGACGACGCCCGACCGAACTTGCCCCACGGCGAGGTCTTCCCAAACTTCGGCTTCCTTTTCTTTACGGTCCGCTTCGAGGAGAGCCCGGCGGCTGACGATCAAGTTGCGTCGTTTGGGATTCACTTCCGTGATTTTCACGGTCAGTGTTTGCCCGACATACGATTCCATGTCCGAGACAAATCGCACATCGATTTGGCTGGCGGGCAGGAATCCGCGAATTGAACTGATGCTGATTTCGAGGCCGCCTTTGTTCGTCTTGGTGACCTGGGCATCCACGACTTCGCCGACTTTCACGCTGTCCCAATTCGCTCCGCCACGACGTTTTGCGTGCGGCAACGACACGTGGACCAAGCCTTCCGCCAAATCGATGCGGTTGACAACGATTTCGATCTGCTCTCCCACGATCGGAATTTTGTTTGCTTCGAGGCTTCGCACCTGCAGGATCGCCGGGGATCGGACGCCAATGTCGAGGA
The DNA here is from genome assembly GCA_027622115.1 of Planctomycetota bacterium. Classification (GTDB taxonomy): domain Bacteria; phylum Planctomycetota; class Planctomycetia; order Planctomycetales; family Planctomycetaceae; genus JAQBZS01. The sequence continues at coordinate 7,026 of JAQBZS010000052.1, forward strand.
ACACGTTTTCGGCATCCACCGACTGGACGGTCCCGGTGACTCGTGCGCCTTCTTCGAGGGTTTCCTCACTGAGCACGGCTTCTTCGCCGTCCGACGTTTGCACGATGACGGGAGCTGCCACGGTTTCACCCGAGAGTGCCGCTTCGATTTCCTTTTCGGTGTCTTCGTCCAGCGATTCTTTCGACGGAAGATCAATCGGTTCCACGACGCGATGTGTCATCGCCAAAGCTGCCGCCGCCATCACATCGCCGCCAGCGGCCTCAAGCGGATCGATCGTGGGAACGGCCTTCGCGTCCGCGACAGCCGTGGGATTGAGCCTGGGCTTTGAGGGCGAACTGATCGGAGCAGTTTCTGCCGGAGACACCGTCGATTGCGCAGTGGGATCGGTTGTGATCGGTGGGACTGCGACCGGCGTTGCTTCGACGACGGGCGTTGCTTCGACGACAGGCGTTGCTTCGACGACGGGCGTTGCTTCGACGACCGGCGTTGCTTCGACGACCGGCGTTGCTTCGACGATCGGTGTTGCTTCGACGACGGGCGTTGCTTCAACGATCGGTGTTGATTCGACGGGCACTGCGGGCACAGGCTCGGCAGCAGCGGAACTTGTGGTCGGATCCGCAATGGAGATCGCAGCCGCCGGTTCCTTTGAAGCGGGATCGCCAGCCGAGACTGGTTCGTTTGCGGGACTCGTCACCTCCGTGACTGGAGTTGCGGAAGACGGAGGCGAGTCCGTTCGTTCCGCATCAGCGGTGGGAGCGTCGGAACCAACGGGTTCCGCCGAGGCATCCACGGGGGGCTGATGAGTTGTCGGGGCAATCGCCGCTTGCTGATCAGCAATCTTCGCATCAACGGCATTCGTCTCAGGGGCATCCGAACTCATGGCAACATCCTGAATCCACAGATCCAAACAATCAACGCAAATCCGGCACGGCAGCTTCCAGATGGCGTGCCAAGCGATTCAGACCGAAACAATCTTGCCATCCGTGAGGTTCGCTGTGCTCCCCTCGGACTGCCTCGAATTCTGAGCGGGGTACGATAGCTGAACGAATTCTGAAACTCCACGATGATCGGCCGGAACAGCATCGATCTTCCATCCACTCTCAACTTTCATTAGGGAGTGCGTGCCGTTTCCTTCGGCTTGGCGGGATGGATGGTCAGCGATCCGCGTAGACCCGGCATCAGCAGCGACTTCTTATTGATGACTTCCGCCCAAACACGCACCTCCCCACTCACGGGGTTGATCTCCGGGCTGACAAACACCACCTCGCCCGTGAACGTCTCCATCGATCGTCCCGGCAAGTCCACCGTCAACGTGACCGGGCGACCCGCAAATTCGTCGACCAACTGATTGCCGTGCAGAAAGCCTTCGACTCGTAACCGATCCAGCCTCACAATCCGCAACACCGAATCACCAGGCTTGACCCACTCTCCGCGCCGCCGCTTGATCTCGACCACCTTGCCGTCCACCGGCGACACGATTTTCCGTCGAGCGATCTCGCGTTCGGCCATCGCGACTTCCGTCTGCTTCAGCCCCGCGGACAAACCGGCGACGGTTTGATCCAACTCGGACTGCTCCACAGCCAACACGCCGCTGTCCACTTCCAAGCGCAGCTTGTCCATTTCGGATTGCGAGATGCCTTTGGGTTGTTTCTTGAGTGTCGCTTCGGCGCGAGCCAATTCGGAACGCGCCAATTCGAGCCGCTTGTTGGCAAATCGCACTTTCACGTCGCTCGACGATTGCGTCTTGGCGACCGCAAGATCCTTCTTAGCATGTTCCAAACGCAACTCGGCCTCGTCGGCCTTAACCCGAGCCAACAGTTCTCCCGCCTTCACCGATTGTCCCTCGCGGACCACGACTTCGGAAATCGGCCCGAGGTCTTCCGCTGGAACTTCCATCTGTTCAATCAGCGTCACCAGCACGGAATCCTCAAGCTGGATGTCTCCCAATTGAGGCGCGGCGCCAACTCGCGGCTGGTTGGCTGGTTTCGGAGTGTCGGCATCGTCGGACACGGCGACGGCGGAGATTGCCAGCAGCGTCAGGGCGATCAATTGCGGAGGAAACTTCATGGCAACGTCTCCGATCAGAACATCACACGAGTCTTGAACCAATCCCACACGCCGTGAAACCAAACATAACCCAACGACCGTCGACCACAGCGAATCCGCGGAATGACGGTCGCTCCGGGTCGCAGGTCACCGATTTCCGCTTCATCAATATCCACGGTCACCAATACGGTCGAGTCGCCTTCTTCGTTGGTAGTGGTGTTCATGGCGACGGACGTCACGCTCCCCAAAAACGATTCGTCGGGATTCGTCGCCAGCACAAACTCCACTTGCAACGAATTGTCGCTCTTGAGCCTGGCTGCGGACACGTGCCCGATGTCTCGATCCGAAACATGCAGTTCCAGAATCCACGGCCCCTGCAAGTCCGCGACGGTGACCAACCGTTGACCGCGTTTGATCGGTCGATCCAGCAGCAACTGTTCGACATCCCACGTTAGCACGCGACCGTCGATCGGGCTTTGCACCGTCAGCAGTTTCTGTTGTTTGTCGAGAATCGCCTTCAACGCGAGCAATGACTCCAATTGTGCATCGAGTTCCTTCTTCTCCGCAGTTAATGAATTGCGCGTTGGGATCGCGTCGACAGCGGAGAAATCGAGACTCAGCAGCTTGCCGAGCACTCCGTCGCGAGCTTGTTCTTTCGCGGCGATCTCACCGGTGACTCGGCTGAATTCATATTCGAGATCCACGTTTCGCAAAGCCAGCAGTTGCTGTTTACTCGTGACTCGTGTGCCGTGTGACACCGGCGGCACATCAACCACGCCGTCGATTTCCGCAAAAACCTGGCGGCGAATTCGCGGTTGCAGTTCGCCGCGACCGGAGATTTCAAAATCCGCCTGAATGAACACCAACCCGCACACCGCGACGGCCAGCAGACCAAGCACCATGACGGTGCGAGGCAGTCTTTCGCCGATCGTGACTCGACGAATCGCCCGCAGAGCACGAATCAGGGACAGCATCGGCAGACTGTCGTACTCGCGGACATTCCCCAATGCCAATTCCGCATGACGGGCCACAACCGCCGTCCGATGCTCGACGGTTTCCGTGTCTCGAGCGGCGTCGTAGCATTCGACAATCAATGCACCCAACGGTCGGCGGCGTGCCTGTTCGCGGACGCCCGGCTTGATCCGCCACGGCCGGCGAGTGCGGTTTGGCGAGCAACGGGATGATACCGAGGATACGTGATGGCGATTCCTTCAAGTATTCGTCCAACGGAGATTGCAGCATCGGCGGCAGATCCGCGGCACCGGCGTGAATCCATTGAGGCTCGCCCGCCGCCACGACGGCACTGGCCAATCGATCCGCAGCTCGAATCACGTTGGATCGGCGATTCACGCTGTCCACGCCGCTGACCGCGACGACTTCGCAGCGCCGTCCGATCGACTTGGCCACGCTCAGTCGATCGCATTCGATCAGTCGCCGACCCTCGCCGGCGATGGCATACGCCGTGCGATTGGCGTCCAGGCTGGAGTGCAAGGCCGCCGTGAATTCCTCGTAGGCTTGCCAGCGCTCCGCTCGATCTTCCAGCCGCCGAAGATGACGATGCTCATGATAGCTGCCGGCGATCTCGGCGATGGTCTCGATGAACCGCAAGTAGCCGGCTTGAACGGTCGGTGATGCACCCGGTCGCTGATACACCTCGACCACGCCAATGGTTTGGTCGTCGGTTCGAACCGGACAGCACAGCAGCAACAAGTCCGTCGGGTTAAACACGCGACCGTTTTGACGATGCGTGTTGTCGGCTGAGTCCGAGGAAGAATCGCCCACTTCATCGCCGACCGGAAGCCCCTCGGCATTCAGCCAATACCCGGATCGCGGACCAATCGAGCGGCTCTGTTCGGCATGCTGCAATTCGTCCAGCAGTTGTCGATGTCCGGCATGCGTGGCGACGTCGCCGGGGAGGTTGGTTTGGTACTCCAGTTCGAAGCCGTCACCGTTGGCCGACCAAAACGCGCCACCACTTGCGGCGAGACCGCGAACGGTTCGTTCCACCATCTCGCGATGAAAGTCGCGAGCGGCGACTGCGGATTTGGCGAGTTCAGCCAACTCGTCAATCAGCGATTCAATCTCGTGAAAGTCCTGGTGACTTGGCGAAGACGACATTTGGGGTATTGGGCCTCGAAGCGGATTCTGTAACGAAGGCCGATCGTAACATCGCCGGAGTAGTCACGGCAGGTAGACTTAACTTCGAGCTTTCCGGGGTCAGGTTTACGTCTTTCAGATTTGGCGGGCGTTGGACATTGGATTCATCAGCAAGGTCAACCCGCCAAATCTGAAAGTCGTAAGCCTGACGCCCAAGTCCTCAATTCGCATGTTTCCTGAAAGAAGTTCAATTCGGTTACGTTGCGGGAAACGGGAATCGCTCCGCCGCCACTGGGCTGTTTCGCGGGTGATTCGATTGATTCGACATATCTTCGAAGAACGAGCAGGTCGAGGACTTGGGGGTCAGGTTTACGGATTTCAGATTTGGCGGTTTACCGTTGTTGGTGAATTCCGCGACGAATCCCCGCCAAATCTGAAATACGTAAGCCAGACCCCGACCGCCCATTGTCGCCATCAAAAACCGGAAACGCTTACGAAAACAGCATCTGCAAATCGTCCATCGACAATTGACCGATGAGGCTCTGATTCGCGCTGATGATGGCGTCGGCGAGGTCGCGTTTGGACTGTTGGAGTTGCAGGATTTTCTCCTCGACCGTGTCTCGGCAGATGATCCGATAGGCCATCACGTTGTGAGTCTGGCCCATGCGATGAGCACGATCGATCGCCTGCGCTTCGACGGCCGGATTCCACCACGGGTCCAGAATGAACACGTAGTCGGCCGCCGTCAGATTCAAGCCGTGTCCACCCGCCTTCAGGCTGATCAAGAACAATTTGCAGTCGGCATCGTCCTGAAACCGATGGACCCGCGCCGCTCGATCGTTCGTCTTGCCGTCGAGGTACTCGTAAGTCCATTTTCGCTTTTCCAGTTCTGGGCGGACCAAGGCCAACATGCTCGTGAATTGCGAAAACACCAGCGCCTTGTGCCCCTCGGCCAGGATCTCTTCTAGTTGCTCCAGCAGAAGTTCGACCTTGGCACCTCGCACCTTGGACTTGGGATCGATCAATCGCGGATCGCACGCCGCTTGTCGCAATCGCAGCAACGCTTCCAACACGTGAATCTTGGACCGCTTGATGCCGATCTTGTCGACCGTCTTGCTGATGTGGGCTCGGTAGTGCGTTCGCAATTCGTCGTAAAGCTTCGATTGATCCTTGGTCATTTCGCAGGTCAACGTCTGCTCGGTCTTGTCCGGCAATTCCTTCAGCACCTGCTCCTTAGTGCGACGCAGCATGAACGGTCGCAAACCACGGCGAAGCCATTCGAGCGATTCGGCCGAGTTGTTGTCCGATCCGTCGGCGTTCTTCGCGGTCAGGCGGCGAATGGTGTTCGAATTCCCCAACATGCCCGGATTGAGAAAGTTGAACAGCGACCATAGTTCGCCGAGATGATTTTCAACCGGGGTGCCGGTCATGGCCAATCGGTGGCGGCCTTCCAGCAATTGGCACGCCTTCGCCGCCTGCGAATTGGCGTTCTTAATGGCCTGCGATTCGTCCAGGATGGCGTAGTCAAACTTCGTGTATCGCAGTTCGCCGATGTCCCGTCGCAGCGTGCCATAAGTCGTAATCAACACGTCCGCTTGATCCAGTTCGTCCAAACATTGTCGGCGATCGAGCCCCGTGTAATTGAGCACGCGCAGACGCGGAGCGAACCGCTCGGCCTCTTCCATCCAATTGAAGATCAGACTCTTCGGCACGACGACGATCGACGGCAGTCGCTTTTCGTCTTTCTTCAAGCGGCGAGTACGTCGTGCTTGCAGCATCGCCAGCACCTGCACGGTCTTGCCGAGCCCCATGTCGTCCGCCAGACAACCGCCGAATTCGAAGTCCCGCAGGAATCCAAACCAGCCCAAGCCGTCTCGCTGATATTCCCGGAGTTCTCCCTGAAAGCCTCGCGGTTCCTTGCCGGGCTTGATGCCGTTGAACTCGGCCATCTTCTTGCAGAACTGTGTGAAGTCGCGATCAAGTTTCACGTTGTCTTGTTCGGCCAGCATGCAGTCGAGCAACAGCGCCTGCGACTTGGAGAATCGCAGGGACGGGCCGTCGGTCCTGCCGAATTCGGCAAGGGGTGCATATCGTTGCAGCCATTCGTCCGGCAACAAACCGAGGGACCCATCGTCCAACACGACGTAGTTCTGCTTGCCTTGCAGGGCATCCAGTAGCGATGGCAGCGACGTCGCGAGACTGCCGTAGTTCACGCTCGCATTCAAATCGAACCAATCCGTGTCGGTCTTGAGTTCCACGCTGAATGAAGACGCCGCACGCATCAACTTGCCGTGAGCCATCACCTCCCAGCCGGACGCGACGAGTTCGGTGACAAGTTGCGGCAAGCATTTGCGGTGAATGGTCATGTCCGGTTCACGTCCGAAAACCACCCGCTCGGTAAACGGAAACGCCTTCAGCGGCTCCATCAATGCCGCTTCCGCTTCCAGATCGCGAGTCAACCACGCCCAATTCTCGGCATCCCAGAATGCGTTTCGCGACGATTGCAAATCGATCGTCTCACCGCCGTATTGCATCGACACCTGTGTCAGCAGATTCGGGTCGTCCTTCCGATAGGAATCTTGCGGCCGTGAGACGACAAGTTTCGGCTGCGGCTTGCCGGCTCGTGATTCGATGCCCAAGTCGTCCGCGAATTTGAGGTCGGAACCGTGCGGTAGCTTTGAAAAACCATGCAAGACGTCGTTGAGATCCTCCTCGGGTGCGCGAATCGGCCCCGCTTCATGCCAAGCTTTGATCCACTTGGCATCTTCGGGGCGAAATCTTGCAAGGCGGTCTTGGAACAACACCAGACCGTCCGCGAACGCAAAGACGATGTTCGACATGGGCTCGTGTTCGCCGTTGCGGCTGAGCGACGCTGCGATCTCCAAACACGGCTGGGCATCATCCGACAGCTTGCGAAGATGCGTCGTCAGCATCCACTCCGAGCCAGTGTCGATCGAAAGTGGTTTGGCGTCGTCGATACGGTTGCTGCTGAGCGACCAAACAAGGCGCTGAGTATCGCCCAGCAAAGACAGGATTCGATGTTGCAGGGCCAGTGGCACACTAAACGTCGTGTACAACAGCGACGAAGACACGTAACTCCGGTAGGCATCGACTTCCCGAGGCCGCAAGAGCGAGAACAGTTCCCGATCCGTGGCATCATCGATCTGATCAATTTCGTCTTGCGGAATGCCGTAACGGGTGGGTCGAGTCCATTGGCCATCGGCGTTGCTCAGACTCCGAAACAGGCGAAGCCACAGTTTTGAAGCGCCGACTTGATCATCCAGACAGATCGCAAACCAGTACTGTCGCGTTGTCTCCGAGATCCGCTTGGCAACGATCGGAACCATTGCGTTCGATGGACTTGGTCGCAGTTGCGCGATTCGGTCGAGCTGTTGTTTCCATGCGAAAGTCGCTGCCTGTGCCGTACTTGCACGAGTCGTCGCGTTGTTGCCCACCTGCCCCCATGAGCGAAGCGTGGCCCAGATGTGTTTGCAGTTGAAGCCGTCCTCAAATCGCGGGCAGTCGCACCTGACATTCCAGTGTTCCGGTTCGGGCAAGTCGTTTTCGATTTCGATTTCGACTTGATACGCCTGCCCATACGAACCCATAACCGTCGCCGTGACTAACGAAGCAGTCTGTTGAGCAATGGTGACCCGTTTCCCTGAAACATACGACTCACCGCGACGGATGTCTTTTTCCAGAAACAACGTCCGACCACGAGCAACAATCGTCGCATCCATGCAAAAAGCTCCTAAGTCATTCTTCGCGGCAACAATCCGGAATCCCGCAACCGGTGGAGTCCGACGCCGCTGAATAAATTCTCAGACAAATGGTTGCCTCCGGAGCATAAGAAATTCAACCCGTCCGTCCAGCGTTTGAACACGGAATGCGGCAGGTTTCAGGCAAGCAGCAAACGTCGACGCATGTCGAAATCGCAAAGGCGAGGACGACGACAATTCTATATCCAATGCTGCACCCAAAAATGCCAGACCCACTGGAGT
>JAQBZS010000053.1 GCA_027622115.1 Planctomycetota bacterium
CAGAAACGGAAGAACCAGAAAACAACAATTCGCGGACTTCCGGTTCTCGAAGTGAATACGGTTAGATGTACAATGACTTCTTCGATTTTCGGTCGCGTGGCACGGGCATGCGTCGCCACGATCTTCGCTGGAATCCTATTTCTTTAATCCGCTGAGTTGTCGTCATGAATCTCTCGCAGTACCGAGACCTGCTTCAAGACCTGCAAGACGATGTGGACCGTAAGGAAAAGTCCGTCCTGGAGCTTCGCAATTTGAAGGATTACGCGGCCAAGAAGTTGGAGCGTCCCGAAAACGTGGAACGCTATCGACCGGTCTTGATCGAGGCGACGCGTGATCTGAACGTGGCGCAGGCGGAAGTCGAGGAACTTCGCGGCCTGGCGCAACACGTCCAAAGAAAACTGGGCGAAGCCATCCAGCAGGCGCCGTCCTCGTTTCCCACCACGACAAGACCCGAACGCGAGCCCCCGCCAACGCTACGTCAGCACGCCAATGTCCTCATTCCGGCAGAGGCACAATTCGACGAGTCGGCCTCGGACACATCCGATTCAGACGCTTCCGATTCGGATATGGTCACGTCGCAACCGGTCGCGGGCTCACAACCGGTCGCGCGCCCGAAGACGGAACTTCATTCGCGGACCGTCGTTGATCAAGTCGTGGACGACGGGTCCGACGATTTCCAACCTGCAGTCCGACCGAACAAGCCGATCGAGCCAAGCGAGTCGATCGACGAAAAGCCGCGCCGTCGGTCCTCCATCGACATCGATGTCTCGCGCATCCGATCTGGAGCATCGAAATCGCGATCGCGAGGAAATGTGTCGTCATCGTCCGAGACATTGCAATCCGCCGGCGAAAGTCCGTTGGTCAACTTGAAGCCGATCGAGATTCCGCCAGAACTTGAGCAACAACATCAACGAAAGAAACGGGTCTCGTTGGACAGCTCCGAAACGAAAGGCACCATCGAATTTGGCGAAGAAGACATGCCGATAACGCCGTTCGATTAATACTGAGGTGGTCTGTCGATGAAGCGACCGCGTTTGCCTGCGAGCCCAAATCCAAGCGTGCATCCAACAAGACCGCGACTCTCGTTTCACGCCGCGTCTCGTCTAGAATTGCCTTGTTTTTCGAAGTGGCATCCATTCAACTTGGATTCGACAACACTGCATACAAACCCAAGAGTGCCTGATGTTTTTTGAAGAGTTCGAGCAAGAACGGCGCTTTCACCAATTGTGGAATTCCGTACGGATCGAGCGGCCCGTACGCACCTCGCTGTTCACCTTCGGCGAATCCGTGTTGCCCTATTATCTGGTGCTAGGTGCTCGAACCGAAGGAGCCACAGTCTCGATCCGCAAGGGCGAAATCCGCATCGCTCGGCCGATGATTATCACGCCGGATTCCTTCCACCCCGAGTTCCAAAACTTCTTCGATGACGATGATGAAGGAATGGTCGAATTCTTGCTGGCCCGCTCGGCGGCGTTTTCAAATCTCAAGCTGAGCAACACCACCGGCCAAAGTCGCATTGTGACCGAGAGCGTCGAAGAAGCGGTTGCCAAACTGAATCGGCAACTGGACGACGATGACGAGGATCAAGTCGCGGTCCTGTCATCGCCGGCGAAACTCAGCGGTGTCGCCGTGTTGAAGTATGCCAGCGAGCGCGTCATGAACAGTGCCCCGGACAACGTCACGGAACTTCGTGAGCGAGGATTCTTGGGATAGTCCAATTTTCCGACCATCTTGCTTGGAAAACCGGGCTAACGTCCAAACGGCTAATGAAAGTGGCTCGGTCCGACGAACGCCTTTACGGCTTTCGGGGTTCGTCCGTGTTGCCCTTGTTCGCATCCGGCTGCACGGGGCGTTGAGTTTCCACATGGTCGCCGCGTTTGACGGCTTCCACTTTTTCGTTGGGAATGATCGTGCCGACGGATTTGTCGGGATGGATCTTCGAGAGTCGGAGGCGTCCAAGAAACTGCTTCTGCTTTGTGGTGGGATGCGTGCGATAGACCGACAGCAAGTGTCCCTGTTTCAGCCCGTCGTCGGCGCCGATCGAGATTTCAGCCACCGATTCCTTGGCCTGTTTCTGGACGCTCAGCACCACGCCCCGCACATCCGGCGGATTGTCGCGAACCGCAAACGACACGTGCTTGATCGCCCGCGATTTGCCGTTTGGTATTTTCAGTTGCGTAACAAAATCCAGCGTCTGCACGACAGCGACATACATCAGATTCTCGTCAGCAACGATCTCAAGTTGTTCCAACGGCTCCTTTCGTTCGTCGGCCAGCAGCATTTTTGCCAGAGCGTCAAGCGCCTGTTTGCCGACCCCGAGGTTCTTGTCCTCGAACACGATCGCGCGAAGTTTGCCGTCGGAGTCGGCCAAGAGTTCCACCCGAGGAATCTTCGGTTTGGCGATCGCTTTGCCCGCGACGTCGGGCTTGGCAACACGTAGAGCGAATTTCTCGAAGCCGGCCGACTGCGCTTGCTTGATGACTTGCTGAATCTGACTGGTACGCACGCTTCGATCTGCATGCAATTCGAATGTGATCGCGGCACGCTTTGATTCGTCGCTTTCGATGGTCTCCACCAACTTGGGAAATGATTTGATGAAATCGGCGATCGCGTGTTTCTTCTCATTCAGCCGCACGTAGACGGCGCTGGTCTTGTCGTTTTCGTTTGTTTCCACAGTGATCGTCAGCACCACGGATCGACCCTTCACGACCGGTCGCAACTTGGGCTTCGACTTACCGTCCGCTGGCTGCGACGACTTGCGTCCGGTTTCGCCGGTCTGCTTCGCGGGCGTGGTCTCCTCGAGCACGGGCTCCACCGTCTGAGACCGGGCTTCGCCGACCATTGGAAGAAACGGCAACAGCGTGCCGGCGATCGCGAGGACGAGTAGCCGACCGATCCAACTCATACGCGACATCGTTTTGCGGTTCATGATGGAATGGACCCTTCGTTTGAGAAATGGCGCCGCACCGATCGTGCTCACACCAGGTGGCGTCGGAAACCGATGGTCACGTGTCCGAGTGATCGTTTCACGCGAAATGAAGTCGACCGCTTGAATCAACGTTTCTGCATATTGCCGAGGATTGAGCGGCATCTGCTGCAAAACCAACGCATCGCAGCATTCTTCTTCCGCATCCTGCAATTCACGCCGCGCAATCCAGACGGCTGGGTGCCACCAGTACAAACCGATGGCGCACGCCTCAAGAATTCGCACAAAATGGTCGCCGCGATGGAAGTGCGCCAGTTCGTGCAGGATGACCGCCTCGCGGAATGCAGGCTTCAAGCAGTCCATTAATTCGTATGGCAACAGAATTTCCGCACGACCCCACCCGCCCCATAACATCGGCGAGATGTGGGCATCAACCAGCCACACTTCCGGGCAGCGCTTGATGCCAAGTGCTTTCGCCAATCGAATCGCGGTGGAATGGATGTCATCGGCAGCCAGTCGCGACCGCAGCAGTAGTCGCCGAAATCTTCGACTTCGATCCAACGCCACGCCAAACCAAGCAAGCGATCCCGTCACCCACACGGCAATGATCCACGGCTTCCAAGGTCGCAACCACACGAGCGCCATCTGGAATCCGTCTAACAACGCACTGCGATCTTGCGACGAGTCGGCTGCGAATTCCCCATGCATTGTTGAATCCGAAGCAATGCTCTCAAACGTGATGTGTTGGTACGAGATTAGTACGTCAGTCGTCGTCGGCATCGTGTCGTCGGGCGGCTCAAGCAGCGGTTTGACCGGCGCGATCTCCAGCACGGAAACCGGCACGATTGCCGGTGTACACAGCTTGACGAGCACCAACATCCAAACGGCGTGTCGCACAGGGGGATTCCGACACGTCCAACCCAAACCCTTGAGCAGTACCACCACCGCTGCGACCACGATCGCATTCGAAACGACGGTTTCAAAAAGTGACATGCTTCGACCTTCCCGCAAGATTGGCGACTAACTCCGCTTCCGTTTTGGGACGTCGAATTCATCCATGATCGCGCGTAGTTCGGCCCGTTCCTTCTTGGACAGCTTCGTCGTTCGCACCATGTGCGTCAGAATCGGCGTGATCGATCCATCGCATAACCGCTCGGCAAGTGCCTCCAACCGACGGCCGATCACATCTTCTCGTCCAACCGTCGCTTCGAAAGTTTGAATGGACTCGCTACGGTCTCGTGACACAAGTTCCTTCGCTTCCAGGCGTTCCAAAAGCTTCTTGACCGTGGTGTAGCGGGACGTGGGACCACCCGGGTAAATCGCTTCCGTCAGTTCGCGGTTGCTGGACTTGCCGAGTGCCCAGAGTTGCTCCAGCACGGTCAACTCGGCATCGGTAATATCTTGAGGCGGAACCGGCATTCGACTGCTCGATGACGAAGTAAAGACAGGACGTCTTCAGAAGAATAAGACGTTATGTCTTCACATGCAACCCATGACCCACACAAAGCTCAGGAGTCTCACGTGATCCGTCCCATCACACTGCGGCAGCTTGTGATCCGCTGCGTTGCCCTGATCCCGGCATTTGTTGGGATTCAGGTGCCGACATTCTCCGACGAGCGACCAAACATCATCCTGTGCATGGGTGACGATCACGGCTGGGATGAGACGGGCTACAACGGTCATCCGCATTTGAAGACGCCGGTACTCGACGAGATGGCTGCCAATGGGCTGCGAATGGATCGCTTCTATTCGGCGCATCCGTCCTGCTCGCCGACTCGTGGCAGCGTGATCACGGGCCGACATCCCGTTCGGTACGGCACGCTGGCACCCAATTGGTCGATTCGGCCGGAAGAGCACAGCATCGCCCGGATTCTCGGCAAGGCCGGTTATGCATGCGGTCACTTTGGAAAGTGGCACTTGGGACCGGTCAAAGCGGACTCGCCGACCAATCCGGGGGCGATGGGATTTGACGAATGGCTGTCGCATGACAACTTCTTCGAAATGAACCCGGTTCTGTCACGAAACGGTGGACCGCCGGAAACGCTGAAGGGCGAAGGCTCGGAAGTCATTATCGACGACACCATTCGCTTCATCGGCGACGCCCAACGTAAGCAACGCCCGTTCTTCGCGGTCGTGTGGTTTGGGTCGCCGCATGAACCTTACAGCGGGCTAGCTCAAGATCTCGCCCTCTACGACGATCTGCCCGCGAGCTACCAAAAACGATTCGTCACGCTCACGGGTAACGACACCGGAAAGCCGGTCAAACGTCGATTCGATCAAGTGTTGCGGGAGCGCTTCGCCGAAATCACGGCCATGGATCGAGCGATCGGGAAACTGCGAAGTCACCTCGACAAACAGGGCCTGCGGCAAAACACGATCTTGTGGTACTGCGGCGACAACGGTGTGCCGTCCAGCGGTCGCCTGGCGACTCCGTTCCGCGGCCAGAAAGGATTGGTCTACGAGGGTGGCATTCGAGTTCCCGGCATTATCGAATGGCCTCGGCAGATTCGAACGCCGCAGGTCAGCAACGTGAATTCCGTCACCAGCGACATGCTGCCCACGATCTGCGAATTGATTGGCGAGCCGCTTCCCACGCGTCCGCTGGACGGCATCAGCCTGAAGCCGCTGATCCAAGGTGAAATGAAAACGCGACCGAGTCCCATCTGTTTTTGGAATTACGAAGCCGGACGAGAAGCGAATCGGAAAAACGCGAAACCGTGGATCGACGCCGCACTTCAGAACGGAACAACTCCGCTGGTCAAAATAATGAACGGTCGATTCACGCGGAATTTCCGAAACCTGCACCATCCGGAAATCACCGAGCAGGACTACGCGGGCTCAAGATCGATTTTGGATAACCGCTACAAATTCGTGATCGGCGGGCAAGGTGGAAAGGACTCCGCGAAAGAACTGTTCGACCTGCAAAACGATCAGGCGGAGAAACACAACTTGATTGCCACCAACCCGGAGATCGCCGCGAAGCTGGAGCGACAACTTCGCGATTGGCAGCAATCGGTACTCACCAGTCTGACCGGTGCGGATTACGCGGCGCAGTAGCCGATCGTCGAATCCATCCCGTCGTCTGCGGAAATTCGGTTTGACGGGCACTTTCTTTCGAGCAGGTCTTATGCAGATCCGTAGCGTCGTTCTGCTACTGCGTCTTGCTCGCACTTTCCCTGCGCTTTCCAATTCTCCGCGTTGATTCTTCGTGTTCGCGACAGAGTCAACGCGGAGAATTGGAGAGCGCAGAGAGAATGCGGACCACAAAACCTGAGTAAACCCGATCCGCGAAGTTGCGGCAATCCATGCCAGTGCTGCTATCGCGGCATTGCGATGAAGCAACGGGACGCACGGCTGGGTGTCGCGGCGTTGCGTCGGGCGGTAGGAAACGCGGTCGCGATGCACGTGAAATGGGAGCAGGGATAATGCTGCCCGAGTCCGGCTGCATCAACTGCACCATCGTCCGCACAACTTCGGGCGGGATGTAGAACCCGCCTTCAACCGAGCTGGCGGGATGCCTCACGATGGGGCCTTGATCACGGTTTCGCCCAGCCTGCCAATCACATACGTCCCATTTCTCCCATAAGTCGCATCACTCATGGCGGATTCGGAGGTAGTGGTGGCGGCGGCGGGTTCTTTGGTGGCGGCGGATTAGGCGGTGACGGAACTCAAGGTACGACCAAGCTCGCACCAGACGAAAGCAATGGCGACGGCGCATTCGCCGCCGAAGATCTGGCGACTGTTTCGGGAGAAACCGTTGCCATCGAACTGCCGCCGATCGGCGATGACGGAATATCGCACGATGACGCGGTGGACGACATCGATCTGTTCGAGGCTGGCGGTGGTGGATTCGGTGGTGGTGGTGGTGGCGGTTGGCCGTCGAGGAAGTTGCCAACAATCCGGATCATGTACTGCTGCGATTGACCGTCCAGGCGATGGTTGGCGAAGAGGATCGCATCCTGATCGATCGTAAGCGACGGGTCGTGTTGTCCACCGAATTTCGATCGAGCGCCGGAGTAAGTGAGAGCAAGACGAGTTTTTCGGAGCACGTCCGAGTGGGCGATGCGTGGTGGCCGCAAGTCGTGCGCCATGAGTCGATTCTGTGGGGCGGCGAAGAACGAGTCGCTCGATTCCGCTACGAATTGCTGGATCGAAAGTCGTTTGACGCGGCGGCGAGTCGCGAGTTGCGCGAGCGCGATCAAATGCTTGTTCGACGCACTGACCAGTTCGCCAGTTTCCAGACAATTGACGAGCAGCAACAGGCCCACGTGTATGGCCAACAAGCCAGGGCTTATGTGGGACTCAAGCGTTTCGACAAGGCAACCGAGGCCGTGCTCGCTGCGATTAGCTTGTCTGATCGCGAAGTCCGACAGGAATCGATCGACGTCCTGGAACACGTGATGTCGGAACGAACGGATCTCGAGCAATACGCGCGGCAATTCGAACGGCAGTCGAAGGAGTCGCGTTTGGATAGTGCGATCGTCCGCCGAGCCATCGGCAGCGCATTCATGAATGATTCGCAGCCTGAGAAAGCGATCCCCCATTTGGCGATCGCGGTTGAACTTGAGCCGACTGAGTTGGACACGCACGAGTTGTTGGTGTCCGCCTACGACTCGAGTGATCGGCCAGCGGAAACTCTTCGAGAGTCGATCAGGCTGGCGTTGAAATCAACGGACGAGCCTTGGCACTATGAAGACGCCATGAATCGCCTGAAGGCGGCAAAGTCAGACGCGCAGCTTGCCGTCCGCGTCGAGACCAGCACGGTCGAATTGTCACACGGCGAGTCCAGTGGCTACGAGTGGTTGGCCGAACGCCGCAGGCAGAACGGGCGATTGGCCGACGCCATCGATCTGTGGCGACGCTGCGACAGCCGAAATCCGCTCCAAGCGGTCGGTCTCCTCAACATCGCTCGTTTGCAGCTTGAACAAGGCGACCAGCAAGGACTGCAGGAAACGATCGGTCAACTCCGAAGTCGATCGTGGCCAGCCGATGTACGGGACGAGGTCCGGTCGGAAATCGAATCGCTGAAGTCACAGCTGCAAAAAGCTCAAACTGCAAACCAGAGATGATTGCACGCGACTTGCTGCTGCGGTGGGCGATGATCTGGTTCTGCATTTCACAAACGCTACGAAGACGAACCCTTCATGTGAACTTGGTTTTGACCGAGTTAGTATCCGTCGCCGTCAAACCAAACCCGATTCTCGCCTCGCCACGAAATTCGCCAGCAGGAGCCGCCATGTCCCGCCGCAACTCACTTTCTCGTCGACAGTTTGTACAGAGTTCCGCCGTATTGGGTGCGTCGGGTTCGCTCGTTGCCGCCGCGGAATGCGTGGCTTTGGCGGGCGGGAAACCGAAACGACCAAAGGCCCACATTTACAAGACGCTGAAGATCGGGATGGTCCGCGTCAAAGGTTCGCTGGCGGAGAAATTCGCCGCCGCGAAAGAGGCAGGGTTCGGCGCGATCGAAATGAATTCGCCCGGCATGAATGTGGCAGAAACGAAGATGGCAATTGCCAAGAGCGGACTGCCGGTTGACGGCACGGTCTGCTCGTCTCATTGGCAAGTTCGACACACCAGCCCCGACGCGGCGGAACGAGCCAAAGCACGGGATCATTTGCAAACCGCCATTCGTGACACACATGCAGTCGGCGGACACTCGGTGCTGCTCGTTGTGGGGCACGGCAAAGACGGTGAAGAGGCCGAGATTTGGAAGCGATCCGTCGAGAATATCTCGAAAGCCATCCCGCTTGCGGCCGAGTTGGGGATTCACATTGCCATCGAAAACGTGTGGAATCATTTCCTGTACGACCACGCCGGTGATTCCAAACAGACTGCGGACAAGTTCGTCAGGTATGTGGACGACTTCAATTCACCGTGGATCGGCCTGCAATTCGATATCGGCAATCACTGGAAATACGGCAGTATGGGTGACTGGATTCGGCAACTCGGCAAACGCATCGTCAAGCTGGATGTGAAGGGGTTCTCGCGGGCCAAGAATTCCTTCACCAGCATCGGCGAGGGCGACATTGATTTCGTCGACGTGACCAACGCGCTCAACGAAATCAAATTCGTCGGTTGGTGCGCCGCTGAAGTCGGAGGTGGAGATCTGGAACATCTGAAACAGGTCTCGGCCAACATGGATCGGGTGTTTGGGCTGGTTTAGCCATGACAACTCCACAATTCGCCGGTGCGACGACCGTTGTGCTGTTGGGAGCCAGCAATGTTTCGATTTCGATGCGTCGAATCCTCGGCCTGTTGCAAGCCGGTTTGACGGGGACGATCGACGTTTGGGCGGCATGCGGATTCGGTCGGTCGTATGGGATCGAGAGCAAGTTCCTGGCCAACCGATATACCGGCATTACCAAGTGCGAAATGTGGGAACCGTTGCTCGCCACCAAGCCCGATCGATGCGTGGCCATGATCACCGATGTCGGCAATGATCTGCTCTACGGCGTGGACGTCGACACCATCATCGAGTGGGCCGAATGGTGCCTGCAAAAGCTGGCGGGATTGAAGACGGAAGTCGTCATTTCGTTGCCTCCGATCGAACGCGTCGAGCAACTGTCGCCGTGGCAATTCGCGATCGCGCAGCGAATCCTCTATCCGAGTGGACGAGGGCGGTTGAAGCATGCGACCGTGATGACTCAGGTCCGACAGCTGACGGCCGAAATCGGCAAGCTGGCCGAGCGGCATGGCGCACAAGTCGTGGCACCACGCTTGGAGTGGTATGGTGTCGACCCAATCCACATTCGGCGATCGCGGCGGACTGAAGCCTATTCGGCGATGTTTTCGAGATGGAGTTGCTGGTCTCCGCCCGAGGAAATTGGAACCGCCGGTGACCGCAAGATCGGCAGGCTGCGACCGTACGAGTTTCGCCGATTCGGTCGACTCAAACGGACGCCGCAACCCGTTCACGCGGATGACGGCTTTCGCATCTCGATGTATTAAAGTCGATTGTGTCAGATTCGGGGGTCGGGGTCTGGCTTACGGATTTCAGATTAGGCGGGCGTCTGACGTGGAATTCACCAACAACGCCAAACCGCCAAATCTGAAATCCGTAAGCCTGACCCCCAAGTCCTCCATTGCCGCGTTTTTTGAAATGAGTTCAATCAATGAAGATGATTCTCCATCCGGCCGTGGAATCGAAACGACTCATCGCCATCGAAGCGGTCGCCGGTGTGATGACGATCGTCAACTGCGACACCGCTGCGGATGCCGTTCGCGAGATCGCGGACGCGGATGCGTTCTTCGGCAAGATGACCCCGGAAATCTTGGCCGCCGCGCGGCAATTGCGTTGGGTGCAATCGCCAACCGCGAGTCTCGAACACTACCTGTTCCCGGAATTGACCGAGCATCCGTGTCAACTCAGCAACATGCGCGGGTTGTTTTCGGACGTGATCGCGGATCACGTGCTGGGCTACGTCTTGTGTTTCGCTCGAAATCTGCACTTGTATCAACGTCGGCAACTTGCCAAGTCGTGGGCACCCGTCGGCGACGATGTGGATGACGTTCCGACGTTTGCCACGGGGCCGTCAATCGTGTCGGGCGTGGACGCCGCACACATCCATTTGGCGGACGCGACGCTCGGGGTCATCGGAGTGGGGCACATCGGTCGCGAAATCTGCCGCCGAGCCTCCGCGTTCGGCATGACGGTTGTGGGCGTGGATCCCGTGTGCCGCAGCGTCCCCGGAATCGTCGAACAGGTTCATGACACGGATTGGTTGCCGGAACTGCTGGCGATCAGTGATTTCGTCGTGATCGCCGCTCCGCACACTCCGGAAACCGTGAAGCTGTTTCGCACCGACTTGTTCGTTCAAATGAAGCGAACCGCTTATCTGATCAACATCGGCCGCGGCGTGATTGTGGACTTGGCGGATCTGACGTCCGCACTTCAAGACGGGTTGATTGCCGGCGCGGCATTGGATGTGTTCGAGATCGAACCGCTGCCGGCGGAGCATCCGTTGTGGGGCATGGAAAACGTCATCATTACACCACACATCGCCGCAGCTTCGCCGAGAATTTCCGAGCGGCATCTCGAAACCTTGCTCGAAAACATTCGCCGTTTCGTCAACGGGCAAGAGCCGGCCACGTTGGTCGACAAGCGCAAGTGGTACTGAGCGAGATGATATTCATCCGGTCGATTGCGTCGACTGGCCAATCTTTTTCCCGCTACAATTTCCATCATGGACTCGATCCCATCCAACCCCGACGAAGGCGACTTGCTGGAGCGCGTGCGGGAGCATGACGAATCGGCATTCGCGGAACTGTTCTCTCGATACAGACGCCGCTTGTTGCGAATCGTCAAGTTTCGCCTGGACCGCCGCTTGCAAGGGCGAGTCGATGAAGAGGATGTGTTGCAGGACGCCTACATGGATGCCTCCCAACGGGCGCACCACTTCTTCGAAATGGAGCAACCCACGTCGTTCTTCATCTGGTTGCGAATGGTGGTCGGTCAAACATTGATCGATGTGCATCGTCGCCATCTGGCCACGAAAATGCGGGACGCGAATCGCGAGGAAGCTCTGAACGCGGGCTTCGGCGGCGACACCTCCGTGTCGTTGTCATTCCACCTGCTGGCTCATCTGACGTCGCCCAGTCAAGCCGCCATGAAAGCGGAGTTGGCTGGGATCGTCGAAGAGGCGATTGGGGGCATGAGCCAAATCGATCGCGAAGTCCTGGCTTTGCGGCACTTTGAGGAATTGACGAACAACGAAGTGGCGGAAGTGCTGGCATTGCATCGCAAGGCGGCCAGCATCCGCTATCGCCGAGCCCTCACCCGCCTCACCGATGTGTTGGAGAAGATTCCAGGCTTCTTCGACGAAGACGAGGAGAACGGCAAACAGGAAGACGCCGGTTGACTTGGCCCGTTGGCCGCAAATCAAAATCGAAAATCGAATCGGCGGATCAGCACGTCACTTGTTCCCGCACCAATTCGCCGAACAACTCGGGCCTGCGAGTGCGCAATGTGTAGTTCGGCAAACTTCGCTCGGCAGCCAAAACCGCTGCGTCCAAATCCTGCACAATCATCTCGTCACGGATTTCGTCGCGTTGCGTGGACGCCAACGTGTCTCCGTTCGGTGCGAAAATCAACGCTCCGCCGGCATGATGCGGTTGATTCGGGTGATCCGGCGGATAGAGATCCACAAATCCCGCCTTGCCGGATTGGTTCGTGACCACCCCGAAGCAAGCATTCTCGCGGGCTCGCATGGCATAGCAGGACAGAAAGTAGTCGTGGGCGTACTGCCGGGCGGTTGCCGCGGATTCCGGTGTGTCGTCCCACATCTTCATGCGAGCCGCATGCGGCATCAGCAGGATGTCGGCACCTCGCAGCGCCAAAATGCGTGCGGGTTCGGGGAATTGGTTGTCGTAACAGATAATCATGCCAACTTTGCACTTGCCGATGTCGAACACCGGAAATTCGCGTCCCCCCTTGTAATACAGCACCTCGTCGCGAGACATGTGGATCTTGCGTTGCTTGCCGAGATACCCGTCCGGTCCGACAAGGATTTGTGCGTTGTAAACAATGTCCGCTTCCTTTTCGCTCATCCCGATCGACAGAACCGCTTTGTACTTTCGAGCAATCTCGACGAGGCGGTCGGTGCTGCGCCCGTTCGGGATGGATTCCGCCAAGTCGAACGTGTTCGGAGTGCAGTGGCTATGAACCTGCAATTCCGGAAACAGGATCAATTCGGCCCCGGCCTCAACGGCGCGACGCGTCCACAGATCGACTTCTTCAAGAATGCGATCCACTTGACCGAGCGGACTGTTGTTGCTGATTGCGGCGACCCGGATCGACTGCATGGTGTTTTCCTTGTGCGTTTGCGGTGATTCACAGCCGTGCTTTGAAGGGCGTTGTCCATTGTGAACCACGACGACATCCCGAACCAGGGTGCGGGAATTCGCCATTGAAGCTACTACTAGCACTAGCGCCCAATAACGATGAAATCAGCCGCCACGCGTGAGCGTCCGGTTCCTGCGGTTGGGTAGGTGGTTATTTGTTGCGAGTTGCCCAATGCAGCAGCGTTCGGGACAAACCGGCAACATCTTGTCTGCCACCTGCTCGCAGTACCATGTGTTGATTCTTCGCCCCATTCGCTTCTTTCGCCCCATTTCGTCCGCGCGAACGATCCACATCCCGCCATGAACTCAATCGAATCTCGGCTCAACGTACTACGGATACTGTTTACCACCTCGTTGCTGATACTGATTGGCGCGACGTGGATGCTGTGGTTGCCGCACGCCGCGATCTTTCCGCAAGTTCCCGTCGCGCGAAGTCTGTCACTGCCTCCGAACATCGACATAGTCTGCCTCGCAGTGATTTTGGCGAGCCTTTTCGCGGCACTCGTCACCAGCGTGCGAAAATCGAAAACCGGATTCCGCTGTGCCACTGTCGGGTGTGTGGTCGCATTTGCGAGTTCCATCGCCATCGACCAACAGCGATTCCAACCGTGGGTTTATCATCTGGTTCTGGGCCTGTTGGTGGCGGCCACAGGCAACTCGCGACGCTCTTTTGTCTGTCTCCGGATTCTGGTGTGCGGCATCTATCTTCATTCGGCACTGTCAAAACTTGACGTCGCGTTTCTCGATCAACACGGCCGCTACATCCTTTCCGGCTTCTTTCAGTCGATTGGGTTGCACCTTGAGGACTGGCTCGCCCCGCGTGACCCTCGCTGGCTGAGTCGGCGATGGGTGATCGGCGTCATGCCCGTCGCCGAACTACTCGTTGCGCTTGGATTATGCTGGTCGCAAACGCGCAAGTTCGCAGTCGTGCTGGCAATTACGACCCATATGTTTCTCATGCTGGCGCTGGGGCCGTGGGGCTTGGGTCACGAGATCGGCGTGTTGATCTGGAACGCGGTGTTCATCGTGCAAGCCATCCTGCTGTTTTGGCCCAGCACCAGGGTCTCGGAGTCGGCCCAAACAGAGCAAAGTCCGTGGAGTCATTCGCAAATTGCGGCGGCGATTGTTGTGGCTACCGTGTCGCTGGCACCCTTCGCTCGGCCGATGGGTTGGATCGATCCGTGGCCATCCTGGGCGCTCTATTCGCCGCGTTCGCACGAACTGCGAATCACGATCTCCGAACGAGATCGAGACGGCATCGACGAGCGAAACCGACGCTTCGTCTCCGAACCGGACTTTAGCGGGCGTTGTTCGGTCCGCATCGATCGCTGGTCGCTTACGCAACTGTCGGTTCCAGTATATCCATCCGAACGTATCGAAGTCGCGGCGGCACTTTGGCTGCGACAGCAAGGTGCCGAAAGTGTTCAACTTCACGCCAAGAGCGATCCAGCGTCCGTGATTCTCGTTGATGGAAACTCACCAACGTTTGCATTGCTCGTCGATGGATTTCGACTCAATGTTGTCCCGAGGTAATGACCCGGTGCATGACCTTCACGCTCGGGCGACTCCGAACCACGATTCTCTGGGCAGCTTTTGACGTTTTCTCGCACAACTGATCGTAGCCAACGTCGCCAGACGGCGGTTTCGCAGCGCGGCCTCCACCGTCCGGCGAGGTCGCTACCTTTGGATGTCGGTCGCAGGCAACGTCGATTGACGCGTGGTCCAAGGCGATTCCCTTACCATCGTAAAGGTCGGACGGTACGCTCGTCGCCCGTGACCCGACCGCCACCGTCTTGCTCACGCGGTTCATCCAAGTTGGGGGCGTGTCATGAGCCGAGTGGACTTTGCGAGCGAGTGGCCCGGGCTTTGTCGTCCGACAAATTGTGCGTTTTGATTCCACGAAAGGGAATTCAGTGCTTGACCGAACTCTATGTGTGTTACTTGCGGGCGGCATCGGCAGTCGGCTGTTTCCGTTGACCGAAGAACGCACCAAACCGGCAGTGCCGTTCGGAGCCAATTATCGCATTATCGACTTCGCCCTCAGCAACTGCTTGCATTCGGGTTTGCGGCGGATTTTGGTGCTGACGCAATACAAGTCGCCCTCGTTGCAAAAGCACTTGC
>JAQBZS010000054.1 GCA_027622115.1 Planctomycetota bacterium
TGTCGTGACTCCAATCCCTTCTCTGTTTCCTCTGTGCACTCCTGTTCAAAATCAGAAATACGAATTCAAGGATCAGACGCTGACGCTGCACGGCGTGTGCAACAAGATCCGAGGCGACGGCGACGGCCACATGCGGGGCATCGGCTGTTTGCTGACGGGTATCGAGTTGTTTCCCGGCGATATCCAAGGCGGTTCGGACACGCCCGCAGGTTGGTCGAAGGGCACGTCGGTTGACCAGCACATCAAGAATCGCCTGCAAGCCGACCCTCGCACGCAAAACCGCTTCGGTTCGCTGGAATTCGGCGTGATGGTTCCCGATCGAGCCGACACATGGACTCGCATGTCCTACGCCGGTCCGAATCAGCCGGTTGCACCGATCGACGATCCGTACCAGATGTTCGACAAGCTCTACGGTCAGGCCAAGAACCGGGCAATCTTGGCGAGCGTGCTGGATGGGCTGCGCGACGATTTTTGACGCCTGGACAAGATGATCAGCAACGAGGATCGACGGATTCTGCAGGTCCATTTGGCCATGATTCGGCAGGTCGAACAGGAGTTGCAAACCGAAACGGCGCTGCAGGACAAGCAGCCCAAGGTGGGACACGCGGTGCCGAAGTTGCCGCCCAACGTGCAAGACCAAAACGACAACATGCCCCAGATCACCCGCATGCAAATGGATCTGCTGGTCAATAGCTTGGTGGCAGACTTCGCCCGTGTCGCCACGTTTCAGATCACCAACAGCGTGGGCCAGCCGCGTATGAGCTTTTGCGAAGCGATGGGTCACCCCAGCCAATCGTTCGGAAACCCCAACTTCTGCGGCGGTGGGTCGTTGACCTGGCCTGTCCTGATGGACGGCATCGCAAGCTGGAAGCTTACGCCACGGAGCGTTACGTGAGTTGCTGCTGGATGCGGTCGATCAGTTGTTGGCACTTGGCTTCCTGGTCGGCGGCGCGGCCTTCGTAGTGCTGGAAGTCGCGGAGGGCGGCGGCGGCGTAGGTCTGGGCGCGGCGCAACAGGGTCGCTCGGCCGGATGGCGTGGCTTCGCGCGACGCGGAGGACTGGTACATGATGGCTATGTTGCGACGGACTACGCCCGCTCAATTCTTTCGACTTGAACAAGAACCTCTGTTAGGCTCTGACTATGAACACCGCAACCGAATCCATGATCAGCCGCGTCCTCGCACCAGTCTTTACGGACATGCCGCCAGACGTCACGCAACGCCTATTGAGCGTACGTGCCGATGAGGAGCTTCAACAACGTGTGGAGTACCTCGCT
Source organism: Planctomycetota bacterium (assembly GCA_027622115.1). Lineage (GTDB taxonomy): Bacteria > Planctomycetota > Planctomycetia > Planctomycetales > Planctomycetaceae > JAQBZS01. The sequence continues at coordinate 1,277 of JAQBZS010000054.1, forward strand.
GGCCGTGCGAATGAGGGCGAACTGACTGAAGAAGAACGCAACGAGTACAAAGCGTATGTCGATGCTGGTGATATCTTGGCAACCCTGCAGGCAATCGCCCGCCAGACCCTTCAACGTGCCATCGCATGATGACTTCGAAGGATCGGCAACGGGTTCGCAGTCGTGCGAACGAGCGGTGCGAGTACTGCAAACTGCGGCAAGAACACTGCTCCCTCTGGCGGAACCAAATCGAGCACATCGTCGCTTTGAAACATCACGGCTCAGATGAGTTGGAGAATTTGGCACTCGCCTGTGTTCGATGCAATCTTGGAAAATCCTCGAATCTGGACTGCACACGGACGAACGACTTCACTCGCATGGCGATGGCCGAGTACGACGTGGGCTCGTACATCGCGCGAATTTCACATCGATCTCAAACCTGGTCGGCGAGCGGGATGCCGGGACGCTGCGAAACTTCTGTGGCGGCGGCCCGTTGACCGGCCTGTCCTGATGGATGGCATCGCAAGTAAAGCAATTGTCCTCAATTGCTCGAGGAAGAACGATTGGGGACAATCGTTCTACACAGCCACGTAGCGTTTACGTGAGTTGGTGTTGGATGCGGTCTACAAAGAACGCCAGAATCATGTTCCATCGATTGAGACAGTACGTTCGAGTTCGCACGTCACTTTTGAGCGGGCTCGCGTTTGTTGTCGTCGGGCTGTCCGCTGCCGGGGCATCGGCGGCCGGGGGAACTCAAGCCGATTACGATCGAGCCGAAAAGTTGCCGTCCACTACGCGGAACCGAGTCTTCCGCCAGCGAGTTGTGCCGCACTGGATCAACGGCGGGCCGACGTTTTGGTATCGCGTGCAGACTTCGCGAGAGAACTTCGAGTTTGTGCTGGTCGATCCTGTCCAACCGAGCAAGCAACCGGCCTTCGACCATCAACGCCTGGCGGTGGCACTCGGCAAGGCCGCCAAGCAGAGTGTCAATCCGAAGCGGCTGCCGTTCCAGGACATCACGTTCGTGGATCGCGAGACCGTCGAATTCCAGACGTTCCAGCAGCGGTGGCGATGCGAACTGAAGTCCTACGATGTCAACAAAGTCGGCGGCGCGCGAGTTGGCAAGTCCACCAACGGATCAAACGCGATTATCCGCGACCGCATCGTGCCGTCGCGACGTAGCGTTGCCGAGACTTGGGTCGAGTTTCACAACAAGACCGATGCGACCGTTGAGCTGTTCTGGATCCAGGAGTCGGGATCGCTGCAGCATTACAAACAAATCAAATCGGGGCAGAAGCACAATCAGCACACGTTCGCCGGACATATGTGGGTGCTTCAGAACGCCGACAAGAAACCGCTCGCCGTGTTTGAGGCTGTGGAAAAACAAGCGACAGCCGTGATCGACGACCGGCTGCCCAAACTGCGGACCGACCAACCGGACAAAACCAAGAAGCCAAACGAAACGGGTTCAAACGTAAAGGTTCGGCCGAAGCCGAGCGTCAACCCGCCGCGCGAGTGGAACGCGTTTATCAAAGACTTCAATGTTCATCTCCGACATCGCAGCACGCGCAAAGAAGTGCCGCTCAGCACGGTCGGCACCGAGGCCAATCGATTCAGCGGACGCATGACGTGGTCACCGGACGGTAAGTGGTTGGTCGCCGTGCAGCGAAGGGAAGTCGAGACTCGAGAAGTTCACCTGATCGAATCGTCGCCCAAAGATCAGTTGCAACCCAAGCTACACACGCATCGCTACGCGAAACCGGGCGACCCGTTGCCCATCGATCGACCGCGTCTCTTCGACGTCACGAAGCAGCGAGAAGTCGAATTCCCAGACAGTCGGTTCGCCAATCCGTGGAGCATCGGCGATCTTCACTGGGCTGCGGATTCGAGCCGGTTCTTCTTCCTTCACAACCAACGCGGGCATCAGGTGCTGCGACTGGTCTCGGTGAAAACGGACGGCACGGTCGAGACCGTCATCGATGAAGCCAGTCCGACGTTTGTGGACTACGCGAACAAGAAGTTCCTGCAACATCTGGACGCGACCCACGAGATCGTGTGGATGTCCGAGCGAGATGGTTGGAATCATCTGTACTTGATCGATGCGGACAGCGGTCGCGTCAAACAGCAAATCACCCAGGGCAAGTGGGTCGTCCGCAGAGTGGATCGCGTGGACACGGAGAATCGCCAAATCTGGTTTCGAGCCAGCGGGATTCATGCCGACCAAGACCCATATCACATCCATTTTTGCCGAGTCGACTTTGACGGCAAACATCTGGTCTCGCTCACCGACGGCGACGGAACGCACGAGATCGAGTACTCGCCCGACCGGCAGTTCTTGATCGCGCGGTTTTCGCGAGTCGACTTGCCGCCGGAGACCGAACTGCGGCGCGTGTCGGACGGTCGGCGGATCTTGGAACTCGAGCGAGCGGATTGGTCCGAGTTGCTCGCCACGGGCTGGAAGCCACCCGAGCGATTCGTGGCCAAGGGTCGAGACGCCAAAACGGACATTCACGGCATCATCTACCGGCCGACCAACTTCAATCTCAACCGGAAGTACCCAGTGATCGAACACATTTACGCGGGGCCGCACGGCTCGCACGTGCCGAAGCGATTCACCGAATTGCACAAGCCGCAGATGTTGGCAGAGTTGGGTTTCATCGTCGTGCGTCTGGACGGCATGGGCACGTCGAACCGTTCGAAGGCGTTCCACGATGTCGCGTGGAAGAATCTCGGCGACGCCGGGTTTCCGGATCGGCTGCCGTGGATCAAGGCGGCCGCGAAGAAGTATCCGCAATTGGACTTGGAGCGAATTGGGATTTACGGCGGTTCGGCCGGCGGGCAAAACGCGTTGCGTGGTTTGCTGATGTACCCCGACTTCTACAAGGCGGGCGTCGCGGATTGCGGATGTCACGACAATCGAATGGACAAAGTGTGGTGGAACGAACTCTGGATGAGCTGGCCGATCGGCCCGCATTACGCGGAGCACTCGAACGTCACGCACGCTCGTCGATTGCAAGGCAAGTTGCTGCTGATCGTCGGCGAATTGGATCGGAACGTGGACCCGGCCTCGACCATGCAAGTCGTGAACGCATTGATCAGGGCGGACAAGGATTTTGAATTACTCGTGATGCCGGGCACGGGTCACGTTTCGGCCGAAACCAAATACGGAACGCGTCGCCGGCGCGATTTCTTCGTGCGGCATTTGCTGAGAGTCGAACCCCGCCGCGCGAGGTCCGAGCCCCAAGGTCATTGAAGCCTGACCGCGATCGCCGGTTACTTGAAGTATTCCGCGTATTGAGACTTCACGGCTTGGATGCCCAGGTTGACCAGTTTCGCGTCCGACGTGGGCGACAACATCAAGCAACCGTGTTCCACCATCATCGCGGCATGTTGCGGGCTAATTGTGACGGCTCCCCACGGCTTGTTGTGCCGCCGACACGCTTCGCCGACCTTGCGGACTGCGTCCACGCACTTTTCGTTCATGAAGTCGCCGGGCATCCCCAGCGCCTGGCTGAGGTCCGACGGCCCGACGAATAGCATGTCCACGCCGTCGATCGCCACGATGTCGTCCACCGCGTTTAGTGAGTCGAGCGTCTCAATTTGGATCGCGACGAAATGTTCTCGATTCGTGGTCTCGCAAAACTCGGCAACCGGCACGGTGGCGAAGCGGCCATCGACGCCACCCACATTCAGGCCGCGGTTGCCGCGCGGGTAGAACTTGGACCACTGCACGAATTGCTCGGCCTGTTCCGCAGTGTTGATTTGGGCCGCCATCACGCCGCTGGCGCCGGATTCATAGCAACGCGTCACGGTGGCGTAATCCGTCGGGGCGACTCGCACGAAGGTGTCCATCCCGTGAGCTTTCGCGGCCAAGCAGGCGATTTCGATCTGCTCGACGGACGCACTACCGTGTTCGATGTCGAACCACAGGCCGTCGAATCCGCCCTGAAATCCAATAATCTGAATGATGTTGTGGTGCATCAGCCGGCCCATCCCGACGACTCGCACCATTTCACCTGCCGCCATTTGATCCCTGAGGTTTTTCATGAGAAGTGTCCATCCGCGAATGTTGTGAGTGTGTCAATCTCATCGAGCGCCAGGCGCCGCGTGAGAATAGCCACAACCCGTGCGGGACACATCCATCAGCAACATTGGATGTGTGGATCGTGAATCGCTGCTGTGTCGGGCCGCTTTACGGTGCCGTGAACAGTGTCTAGGCTCCAAGGTTGCAATCCACCGCGTTCGACTCTTTGCGGACCCCACAGACGGACAACATTTCCATGAGCGTTTCACTGTCAGAGGCCGACATCACATCCAAGATCCATGACGTGATTGACCCGGAAATCGGCCGGTCACTCAGCCAATTGCAAATGGTGGAATCGATCGAAATCGACGGCACCAACGTCCGCGTGTGTCTCGAACTCCCCACGCCCGCGTATCCCGACCGAGGACGGTTGACCAAGTTGGTGCAAGACGCCGTCGCTGCTGCGTCTCCCGGTGCGGGTGATGTGCAAGTCAGGTTTACGTCGCGAATTCAGGGAAAAAACACCGGCGGGTCGATTGGACTGCGAGTTAAAAACGTGGTGTGCGTGGGCAGTGGCAAGGGTGGCGTCGGCAAGAGCACGGTTGCCGCGTGTTTGGCCTACGGATTGAAGGAGTTCGGTGCGAAAGTGGGGTTGATGGATGCGGACGTCTACGGCCCCAGTATTCCGCACATGTTGGGAGCCCAGGGCCGACCGCTGGCCACGGACCATCAAGGTGCCGACGGTCAGACCGTTACGCGAATCGAGCCGATTGAAGTCGATGGCTTGAAGCTGATGTCGATGGCCTTTTTCGTGGAACCGGAAAAGGCAGTTGTCTGGCGAGGCCCCATGCTGCACCGCGCCTTGACGCAATTCCTCAAGGACACGGATTGGGGCGAGCTGGATTACCTGATCATCGACTTGCCGCCGGGTACGGGCGACGTCTCGTTGACGTTGTCGCAGTTGCTGGGATTGGCCGGAGCCGTCGTGGTTTGCACTCCGCAGCAGGTGGCACTATTGGACGCCGTCAAAGCTCTCAACATGTACGAACAAGTGAAGGTGCCGGTTTTGGGCATTGTCGAAAACATGTCCGGCGAAATCTTTGGCCGCGGTGGAGCCAAAGCCAAAGCTGCGGAGCTGGGGATCCGGTTTCTCGGCGAAATCCCCATTGAAGCGGACATTCGCATCAAGGGCGACGAAGGACGCATTTCCGCGTTGTTCAGCGAGGACAGTCCCGCGAGGCCGCATTTGCTGAGCGTGTGCGAACAGGTGGCCATCGGCATCGCGAGGCAATTGCTGGAATCACCCGGTTTGCCCACGCTGGAAGTTTTATAGAGGCTGGAACATGACCGATATGACGACCATGACGATCGAAGAACTCATCGAAGAGTTCGACGACATGGAAGACTGGGAAGAGCAGTGCGACTACCTGATTGATCTGGGCTTCGAGCTTCCGGAATTCCCGGACGAAGCTCGGACGGTCGACAATATCGTGCGCGGTTGCCAAAGCCGCGTGTGGTTGGTTGCCGAAACGGCTGCGACCGATTCCGGCGAGCCCGTGATTCAAATTCAGGCCGACAGCGACGCGATGATCGTCCGGGGTCTGATCGCCATCTTGCTGATGGTGTATTCGGGGCGAACCGTGGACGAGATTCTGTCGACCGACATCCGAGCCATTTTTCGTCGCCTGGGATTGAATCAGCATCTGAGTTCGCAACGTAAGAACGGACTGCTCGGCATGGTGATGCGAGTCCAATCGATCGCGAGCAAAATCCGCGATGGCGAATAGAAGGCTCAATCATGGACCCCACGTGGATCACAATTTCGATTCTGTTGACCGGCATTGTCGTTGTGATCGGCGGCGTGTTGGTGTTGCGATTGCATGCCTTTCTGGCGCTTGTGCTCGGGGCTTTGGTGGTGAGCGTACTCACACCGGCGAACGACATCGAACAGCACGCGATCGAGACCAGCGGGTTTCGTGTGCGGGATTCGAGCATTGACATCGACGGGCTCGCGGCCGACCAGATCGTGCTGGAATTGAAGAAGGGCCAATCCGCTGCGGTGGGCACGACCTGCGTGGTACTCGCGCCTGCGGCGGATGGACGTGGATACGCTCAGGTCGACGGCGTGTCCTTGAAAGTCGTCAAGTTGACGAAGTCCAAGACCGGCAAGCGAGTTGCGATTGCGGAGGTGGTTTCTGGAAATCGACCGGCGACGAACAGCATCGCCATTTCGCCCGCCGATCGTGCCGCAGCCAACAACTTGGCACACAAGCAGTCGATCGCCAATCGCGTTGCGGACGGATTCGGCAGCACGTGTACCAAGATTGGCATCTTGATTGCGATGGCCTCGATCGTGGGCAAGTGTTTGCTGGATAGCGGCGCGGCGGATCGAATCGTGCGGTCGACGCTGACGGTACTCGGTGAAAAACGCGCACCGATTTCGTTCATGACCAGCGGATTTCTGCTTGGCATCCCTGTGTTCTTCGACACAGTGTTCTACTTGATGATCCCGCTGGGCAAGGCAATGCGAGCCCGCACTGGCCGCAACTATTTGCTCTACGTGCTCACGATCGTTTGTGGTGCCACGATGGCACATTCGCTCGTTCCGCCGACACCTGGGCCGCTGTTTGTCGCCGAGCAACTCGGAGTTGATTTGGGAGTGATGATTCTCGGCGGCTGTATCGTCGGTTTCTTCACCGTGGTCTTCGGATGCTTCTACGCTCAACTGGCGAACAAAATCTGGGAGTTGCCGTTGCGAGAATCGCCCGACCTTTCGCTGGCTGAACTCGAGGCGATCTCCAAACGCGAAGACTCGGAGTTGCCGCCGTTGTGGTTGTCGCTGGCACCAATCGTGTTGCCGGTCGTGTTCATTGGGGGCTTCACGGTGCTGAATCGCATCGTTGACGACAAAGGCTCGGCGTTCATGCGAATCGCGGCCACTTTGGGCGACAAGAACATCGCACTCACGATTTCCGCAGTGATCGCGATGGGCATGCTCGTCTGGAAGAAGCGCACCAGCCTCAAGGATTTGGCCGAGGCCACGCAGTCGTCGCTGTCGAGCGGTGGCGTGATCATCCTCATCACGGCGGCGGGCGGCGCGTTTGGGCGAGTGCTGCAACAGACGGGCGTCAGCGGCTTGATCGGCGAATTGTCCAGCACTTCGCCGGTTATGATTGTGTCGCTGGCGTTTATGATCACGGCGGCCGTTCGCACGGCTCAAGGATCGGCGACGGTCGCCATGATTACGGCGGTCGGAATTCTGTCCGGCTTGGCATCGGAATTGACGTTTCATCCGGTCTATCTGGCACTCGCCATCGGTTGTGGATCGAAACCGATTGGATGGATGAACGACAGCGGATTTTGGGTCATCACCAAAATGAGCGGGATGACCGAAGCCGAAGGACTGAAATACGTGACGCCGATGACATCGCTCATGGGCGTGGTCGGGCTGATCGCCGTGATTGTCGGTGTCAGCGTGTTTCCGATGAGTCCCGTTTAGTTCTATTTAGGCAAGGCGCAGATCCCGCAGCGTTTGCTCATGACAAGCTTTCGGGAATCGGCGTCAAACGCACTTGGCGATGACCATCGTGATGTCGTCTGTTTGGGGCTGACCAACCTGAAACTTCTTGACCAACTGGAGGACGGAATCCACCAAGTCGGCCGCGGACATGTCGCGATTCCGGGCAATGTGGTCCAGTACCGGGTCGATTCCCAAGAGTTTGCGTTTCGGATTGCAGGCTTCGTTCACACCATCCGTCGGCAGGAAGATCAGGTCGCCGGATTGAAGCGGTCGCTGTTCAGAAACTTCAAGTGTCACATCGACGTCGAACCCCAAGATCGTGTGCTGTGGGGAGAGTGTGTGCCAGCCGTTTCCGTCCAAGAGATACCCCAGTTGACCGGCACCGACATATCGAAGCGTTCGCGGTTCGGAAGTGAGTTCAACCGCGGTCATCACCACGAATTGCCCCGTGCCGTCACGCACGAGCGATCGATTTGCCGCCGCCAGTGCATCGGCCAGTCCAAAACCCAATTCGAGCAGAATGTGCATGCAGGCTCGCGTTTGAACCATCAACAACCCCGCGCCGAATCCGTGGCCCGAGACATCGCTGACGATCAGTGCCAACTCGCCGCTCGGTCGTTGCACAAAGTCGTAACAGTCACCGCAGACTCGGTGGCTGGGTCGATAGGCTCCGGCGATATCGTAGCCTGGGAATTCCGGCGTCTCGCGCGGAAACAGTTGGCCCTGAATTTGCTCGGCCGCCTGAATCTGGGCCTCCGTTGCGGCCAGCGCCGCCTCCGCCCTGCGGCGTTTTGTCCGTTCAATCCCAAAACGGACTGCTCGACCCACGACATCGGCGTTCATGTCGTTCTTGCGGATAAAGTCCTCGGCACCGGCACGCACGGCTTCCATGGCCGTTTCGGTATTGTCCATTCCACTCAAAATCACGATCGGCATCATCGGAGCCGCATCGTGGATGCTGTCGAATGTCGTCAGTCCGTCGGAATCCGGGAGCTGTAGGTCGGTGAGAGCCAGATCAAAAGCTGATTCAGACAGAGCCTCGACGGCACTCGCCACGGTGTCCGCGACACGAATCTCGACGTGCTCCATCAACCCACGTTCCAGCAGCACCTTGATCAGATGCGCATCCGTGGGTGAGTCCTCCACCAAGAGGATCGAGATTGATTCCGGCGGCATGTCAGCAATTTCCAACACAAGGAGCGAACGCAAATTGAGCGTAATGATCATTCGTCGCAATTGCTATTGCTATCAACGAATAGGAGGCCGCACACGACGGCATGAAACTTCCGGGGCGTCCTTCTAAGATCGGCGCGCACGATTGCCCGAACTTGCCGCAAAGGATCGATTCATGCCGGATCGCTACGCCATCGAAGATACGTCCGCCATTCTCAGCCCTGGTCTTGTGGTGTTTCGGGATCTGGTGGAAGCCAATACCCGCAAGATGATCGAAATCGCCGGTTCGCCGGCTCGACTGCGTCCGCACTGCAAAACGCACAAGATGCGGCAAGTCGCCGAAATGCAGGTGGCCCTGGGGATCACCAAACACAAGGCGGCCACCTTCGCGGAAGCCGAAATGCTCGCGAGCGCCGGAGTCCGAGACATCTTTCTCGCCTACAACATGGTTGGCCCAAACATTCGCCGCGCGACCGAATTCGTCAAACGCTATCCAGACGTGGCGTTGATCGTCACTGCAGATCACGTCGATCCGATTCGGGCTCTCGGCAAGGCCATGTCCGATGCCGGTGTGGAAATCGGTGTGTCGCTGGACGTGGATTCCGGACAGCACCGCACCGGCATTCCGAACGGTGAGCAGGCGGTTCAAGTGTATGCCGCGATTGGGGAAGCTCCGGGATTAACGGTCGCCGGCTTTCACTTGTATGACGGGCAAAATCATCAAACCGATCTCGACGAACGCCGAGCGGCCGTGCGAAACGTTTGGAATCAGGCGGTCGATCTCAAATTGCGTTGCGAACGCGCCGGATTGGACGTGCCGCGGATCGTGTGCGGCGGCACGGGGTCGTTTCCTCTGTTCGCCGAAATCGACGATCCGGTCATCGAGCTGAGTCCCGGCACGTGCGCGTTTTACGACACCGGTTACGGTCGCATGTTTCCCGACCTGGACTTCACGCCGGCGGCCGTGCTGCTCACGCGAGTCATCAGTCGACCAACATCCGATCGGATCACGCTCGATCTGGGCTATAAAGCGGTCGCATCCGATCCACCGGCCGGCAAACGCGTCTTTTTCCCCGCCTTGCCGGACGCCCAAGAAGTCCTGCAAAACGAAGAACATCTTGTGCTGCAAACGCCCGAAGCCAACCGCTATCAGCCCGGTGACGAACTAATCGCCATACCAACTCACATCTGCCCCACGTCGGCGATGCACCACCACGCGTGGGTCGTGCAGCACGGTAAAGTCTGCGACGAATGGGCGGTAATCGCACGGGATCGCAAGCTCAACGTGTGAATGGTAAGGCCTGTTCCTACCGGTCGATCAAACTTCCCGGCACCACGGAACTTGTTCCGTGATTTGAAATCCCAATTTCATTCTTCCGATCGGCCCCTTTTCCGAAACCGCATGGCACGCCGACACACCACGAAAATCGATCGCTGGCTGAACTCCACGGTGACACCGGTCGCACTCGTGTCTTCGCGGCGGAGCGTCTTGTTTCTGAACTTCGGCTTCACCACGCTCACTGGTTGGTCCGCGGACGAAATCGTCGGCAATGTCTGCGAATACCGCACCGACGCTCCGCGCGGCACCATCGAAGACTTGCTGTGTTGTTTGTGTCCGCCGCCCGAAGTGTTGGGCGGAAAGCTCAAGTCCGTGCCGACGTATTTGCCCATCCGTAGCGGCGGGACCAAGGCGATGATGTTGGACTTTCTGCCGTTGACCGACGTCAATGGAACTGCGGATTCGGTGATTGTGCTGGCACGCGAGATCGAGCAACCCAAGGCGAGCAAGCCGCGGTCGCCAGTGCAGGAATTGCATGCGGAACTCGCCGCCGCGCGTTTGCAACTCAGACGGCGCTTCGGCGTGAAATCGTTCATCGGACAATCCCCGGCAACACGACAAGTTTTGGAACAGATTCAATTGGCGTGTCACTCGACCGCGCCTGTGTGGATCACCGGCGAACGCGGCGTCGGCAAACAACACGTGGCGCGGATGATCCATTACGAAGGCCCGCGCCGCGACTCGGCCTTCGTGCCGTTGGACTGCGCGAGGCTGCGGGCCAGAGAACTGCGTAACGCCGTGCTGCGATTGCTTGAAACCGCCGCCGGTCCGCGGCAGGCCACCATGTCGAATCCCGGAACGGTGCATTTCGTCAACGTGGACTCCATGGTTCGCGACGTGCAACTGATGGTGCTCCAACATCTCAAACAAGAAGTCCCATCATCCGTGCGGCTCATTTCCAGTAGCATCGCCGATATCTCGCAGGCCATCGAATCGGGTGACTTTGAGCAGGATTTGGCCTACATGCTGACTCCGATTTCCATCCGTCTGCCGACGCTCAAAGTCCGCTGCGACGAGATTGAATTGTTGGCTCAGTCATTGCTTGAGGAACTGAACCACGGGCGAGATCAACAGTTGGGCGGCTTCGATCTCGACGTGATGGAACAGTTTCGCGAGTACCAATGGCCGGGAAATATCGCCGAGTTAAAGGCGGTCGTCGAAGAGGCCGCTCAGTCCTGCGGCTCCGGACTTGTCGGCGTGCAACATCTGCCGTTTCGGTTTCGGACGGGAGTTCAGGCCCAGCAGATCGGACCGGCCACCACGCCGCACATTGTGCCGTTGGACGAACATCTCACGGCGGTCGAGCGCGAGCACATCGAGTACGTGCTGCAACAATGCCGCTTCAATAAGACGAAAGCGGCGCAGCTGTTGGGGATGACTCGCCCGAAGTTGTATCGCCGTATGGAATCGCTCGGCATCGACGACTACGAATGATGCTGTGCTGGGTGCGGGTTGATGTTGTCGCAGTGCGGAACTTGTTCGCTCATGGCCGCAAGTGGCACTGTGCAGGACATTAAATCGGTTAGGTGGTCAGATCCCAAACTTTGCACCCTCGGAATCTTCGCGGAAGATTCAGCATGAGTTCCAGTGCCAGCGATTGTCCACCGGCAATTGCCGGCCCAAGCCGCATCATTCTGGGTGTCGGAGCAGGACCGTGGGAATGTTACCCGCTGAAGCCGTAGACTCTCGCGATCTTTGAGGCGCTTGAGGACTCACCAGTTTTTGAACCGGCAACCGCCATTGGCCAGGCTTCACTTTCATGAACACCGTCGTCGCACAACCCACGCTCGCGCAGGAACTCATCGATCGCTTCCGTGACATCGTCGGCCCGGACGCGGTATTGCATGATCCCGTCGAATTGCTGGTCTACGAGTGCGACGGTTATGTCGTGGAAAAGAAGGTTCCAGACGTCGTGTTGTTTCCAGTCAGTACTCAACAGGTCGTCGATATCGTCAAGACGTGCAACGCATTCGACGTACCGTTCGTACCGCGGGGCGCGGGAACCAGTCTCGCGGGTGGATGTCTACCGGTGGGCGGCGGCGTGATGATTACCTTGACGCGAATGAAGCAAATCCTCGACGTCGACTTTCGCGACCGCTACGCCGTTGTCGAACCCGGTCTGGTCAACGTGCATTTGACGCAACACCTCAAGGGCTCCGGTTTCCATTACGCCCCCGATCCGTCGAGTCAAGGAGCGTGTACGATCGGCGGCAACGTGGCGACAAACTCCGGCGGACCGCACACGCTCAAATACGGAGTCACCGTCAATCATATTCTGGGCCTTGAAGTGGTCCTGCCCGACGGATCGGTTGCCGAGATCGGCGGTCCGACCGAAGACTTGCCGGGTTACGATTTGACCGGCCTGTTTGTCGGCAGTGAAGGCACCTTCGGCATCGCCACGAAGATCCTGGTACGGATCACTCGCGATCCGGCGGCGTTCCGCACAATGCTCGGCGTGTTTGAAACGGTGGGCGACGCCACCCACGCGATTAGCGGCATCATCGGAGCCGGCATCGTTCCAGCGGCACTCGAAATGATGGACCAAGGCATCGTCGAAGCCTTGGAAGCCGCGTTTCATTTTGGTTTTCCGCTGGATGCTGGCGCCGTGCTGCTGATTGAAGTCGATGGGCTGGAAGTTGCCGTGGAACAGGAAGCCGAAAAGATCATCCGGATTTGCGAAGAACACGGCGCACGCGAAGTGCGTCGAGCCAATACGGATGCCGAACGGCAACTCTTGTGGAAATGCCGCAAGCAGGCGTTTGGAGCGATCGGCCGACTCAGCCCCAGCTATTGCACTCAGGATGGCGTCGTCCCGCGCACCAAGCTGCCGGAGATCCTCGAAGCGATCTCTGCATCCAGCCAACGCCACAACATCCGAGTCGTGAATGTGTTCCATGCGGGCGACGGGAACATCCACCCGATCCTGCTGTTCGACGAACGCGACGCGGATCAGATTGCTCGCGTGATGAAAGCCAGCGATGAAATCTTGACGAAGTGCATTGAACTGGGTGGCAGTGTCACCGGCGAGCACGGGATCGGCGTCGAAAAGATCAGCTTCATGAACAAGCTGTTCGCGCCGGAAGATCTGGAGGTCATGGCTGCGGTGCGGATGGCGTTCAACCCCAAAGGCAATTGCAGCCCATCGAAGATGTTGCCCACTGCGGGTGCTTGCGGGATGGAGCATGTGGAACGTGCTCACCCCGGCCGCCGAGCCGCGATGTGAGGCAATTCCAAGATGTCGAGCGGAACTGTTCCGCTCGTGGCGCCGGTCGCAGGTTCTGATTTCAATCAAATTGTGGCGATCGCCGATACGCGATCCGCCAGATTCGTTGCCGAGCCCAGCTCGGTGGTGCGGAGCGAGGCTCATTGCGGTCTGTCTCGGGATTCAGCACGAAACAATACTCAGGAGTCTCATATATATATATATATATATATTGATCAGAT
>JAQBZS010000055.1 GCA_027622115.1 Planctomycetota bacterium
GGTCAAACCAGTCACCTTTCGACGCGACGAGACTAGAACGTGAGCGAAATCAACTTCCCGACAAATCAGTAGGCCTCCGGCCTACTTTCTTACCAGACGTACGTTAGCCTAATCGTTACCTCGCGGCCGCCGTCCGCGAGGCATACGGGGACAGCTACTTTGGACGCGGGTCCGATTCCAATCGTCGATAGGCTCGACGCGAAGCCGAACCCGGTTGCCGAGTTGTTCTGATCAATCTGCGGAAGGCTTTCGATGGATGTCAGTTATCCGATCGTGGCCATATCCAGCAGTCTGGACAGTTCGAGGCCGCCGACCTGTGGGTCGCATCGGCTGGCGGGCTGGACTTTTCGAGGCCAACTTGGCATTCCTTCCGCAAAGGTTTGCAACGCATCGACTTTCCCCGATCGGAGTCAGGTCCATGACGCTCGCACGAATTGTCTGTCTCTCGTTTTTGGTGACGATCGCCTGCGGAAGCTCCATGCAGGCGGATGACCTCAAGATCGCCCCTTTGGGCGTACCACGGGGAATCGTGGCCGTCATTGGACTCGATGGCGACGCGGATTCGGTCGTCAAACTCACCAAGTCCGGCGAGCAAACCATCTACTTTCAGTCGGATGCTGCGGCTGAAGTCGAGGCCGTTCGCCGGGCGGCGGATGCGGCTGGAGTGCTGGGGATTCGCATCTTCGTGGACGCCGGATCGCTGACGACGATTCAATTGGGCGACAACATCGCCGACGGCATCCTCGTTGCGGATGCCATCGCCAAACGCGTGCCCCAGGGCGAGTTGCTGCGAGTGCTCCGCCCCGAAGGGACCGCGATCGTCAACGGGGCTCGCATCGTCAAGCCGCTGCCCGAAGGGATCGACGACTGGTCCCACGCGTACCACGGTCCCGACAACAATCCGCAATCCACCGACCAACTCGCTCGCGGCAGCTTTCACACGCAATTCATCGGCACGCCGAAATTCAGCCCCATGCCGGAACAAAGCGTGATTGCCGGTGGCCGCATCTTCAAAGCCATGGGCCACATCGCCCACAAGGCCAATCAGAACGAGATGCTCAACACGTTGCTGTGCATCAACGCCTACAACGGGACGATCCTCTGGAAGCGGCCGCTGTCCGAAGGCTTCATGATTCACCGCAATACGATGATCGCCACGGCCGATGCCCTTTTCATGGGCGACCATGAATCCTGCAAAGTCATCGATGCCGCCACCGGTGAAGTGCGGCAACAGATTACGGTCGCCAGGGAACTCACCGACGGCCCCGTGTGGAAGTGGATGGCCATGCAAGGCGACACGCTGTTCGCGCTGGTCGGCAATCCGGAAGTCAAAGTGGAAACGCTGCGATCGCTGACCCGAGGACTCGGGCATTGGCCGTGGGGCATGTGGAAAGGGCACGATTACAACGACCCGCGTACGGCTTTCGGTTATGGCCGGACACTCGTCGCAATCGATCGCAAATCGGGCAAGTTGCTCTGGCATTATCGCGACGAACAATTCCTCGACGCGCGCGCCGTGTGCATGAAAAACAATCGCATCTATTGCATGTGCCCGCAGCATTTTCTGGCGTGCATCGACGCCACCAACGGCAAGCTGCTGTGGAAAAACAGCAGCAAGGAGTTGCTGGACGCGGTCGACAAGAACCAACGTGCCCAACATTACGTCACGGGCTACGCGACCACGTGCTACATGAAATGCACGGCAGACCTCGTCATATTCTCGGGTCCGCAACGCGTGCGGACGGTCGCCGCCTCGACCAAGGACGGCAGCTTGGCGTGGACGTATCCAGTGGGAAACTTGCAGATCGTGCTGCGGGACGATGCGGTCTATGCGGCCGGTCCGCAAAGGTCCGAAGGCGTGAAGTTGGCTTACAAGACCGGCGAAGTGTTGGCGAAATTCCCCGCTCGCCGAGCCTGCACGCGAGCCACGGGCTGCGTGGACAGTATCTTCTTCCGCGCGTCCGGCGGCACGGTGCGGCTGATCACGGAAACCAATCAGGCGCAACACATCGCGCCGATGCGACCGCCGTGTCAGGACGGCGTACTGATCTCGAACGGTCACTTGTATTGGGGGCCGTGGATGTGTGGTTGTCAGCTTTCGTTGTACGGCAACATCGGCCTGTGCCCGGCGGGCGAGCCGATCTCCGCCGACCCGCAACAAGTCTACGCCGCCGCACTGACGACCTACCCCAAGTCCGAGACGGTGGAAACGCTCGAAATCACGTCCAACGATTGGACTGCGCATCGCGGTGACAACGCTCGATCCGATGCCACCCGAGTCCCCGTTCCGGCAAAGGTCACATTGCAGTGGTCGGCGGAAGTGGCCGTTGGCGATCTGCCCACCGCCCCGATTACCGGCGGCGGCTATGTCTTCGTGGCGGACCGCAACGGAGTCGTGCGGGCGTTGGATGCCGATGGCACGTTGGTGTGGAAATCATACGTCGGCGGCCCGGTCTATTACGCTCCCTCGCTCGCCGACAGCCGTTTGTTCGTCGGTTGTGCGGACGGTCGCGTCTATGCGCTGGAGGCTCGAACCGGCCGCAAGCTGTGGTCGTTCCGCGTCGCTCCCGATGACCGGCGCATCGCGGTCTTCGGCAAGCTGATTTCGCGATGGCCGGTCGCCGGCGGAATTGCCGTGCAAGACGGCACGGTCTACGCAGCAGCGGGAATCGCCCACTACGACGGCACGTATCTCGTCGCCTTGGATGCCAGCACGGGCAAGCTTCAAGCCGCGAACTTGTCATCCGGACAACTGTCACCGCAGGTCAACAGCGGCATCAGCATGCAAGGCAATCTGCGGATCGTGAAACAAGAATTGCAGTTCCTCGGCGGCGGCGTGTACGAGACCGCACGCTACGACTTGAAAACCTTGAAGTGTCTGAATCAGCCGAAAGTCCAAGTCACGTCGCAATATCGCACGGCGTTTTATCCGTACTATCCGTCGTACGGAAAATATGTGTCATTGGAACACACTTGCGGTGACGGCAATGTGCTCTGCCATGATGCCAGCTACGAGGGCAGCATGTTCGGCAATCTGGCATTGCAGGCTCCGCCGCCGGCTGGTCAGCCCAAGTTCGAGAAAGACGCGGCTCGCGAATTCCTGCGGCGACGCGGCCAGGGCATTCCGAAACCCAAGAAGTTGTGGGAAGACACGCTGAATCGCCGCTTCACCAGCTTTGTGGTATCGAGCGACCGCTTCTTGGCCACGGGACATCCCGACGGCCAACCGCAAGACGCGTTCCTGGTCGCCACTAACGTGAAGGGTGGTGCCGATGTCTGGTACAAGAAACTACCGGCACTTGCCGTAAAGGGCGGAACGGCCATTGACGGTCAGGGCCGCATCTTTGTGACTTTGGAAAACGGTCGATTGCTGTGTTTTTCGGAGTAAGACAACTCGCAAATTAATAATTGGACAGTGCCGCTTCGGCGTTTAACCGCACGCCGTAGGCACTCGCGTTCGTGGAGTGAAAAACGCGTCTCATCAGTTCTTGGTAATTTCACCGCGAGAGATCCAGAAACGCGCGTCCCTACGGCGTGCGGTTAAACGAGCGAACGCCGAAGCGACGCTGCCCAACTACGTGTCACCAAACCGGAATTCGTTCTTGCTTTCCTACTTACGATTCGACTGACACTCATCTCCAAGGAACCACCGTGAAGCATCTCGCCAAGTCAATCCTCCTCGCGATCTTGATCGCCGCCTCGTTCTCGTCACATATCAGTGCCAATGACGCGAAGACCGTGAAAGTCTTCATTCTCGCCGGGCAGTCCAACATGGAAGGCAAGGCTTCCAACGCGTTGCTCGACCACCAAGCCACCGATCCGAAGACAAAGGACTTGTTTGCACATCTTCGCAAGGACGACAAGTGGATCGTCCGCGAAGACGTGTTCATCAAGTTTCTGAACCGCAGCGGCGGATTGACCATCGGCTATGGCTCGCCGAACAAGACTGGTGCGGAACTCGAATTCGGCAACGCGATGGGAAACCACTTTGAGGAACCCGTGTTGCTGATCAAGGCCGCGTGGGGCGGTCACTCGCTGTACCAAAAATTCCGTTCGCCGAGCGCCGGGTTTCCCGCCGAAGACGTGCTCAAGAAAGAGTTGGAGCAAGCACAGAAGCGGGTCGAAAACAACAACACCAAGAACAAGAAAAACGACCCACTGCCCACAATGGAGCAGATTAAGTCGGTGTACGGTTCGTCGTATCGCAACATGATGGCTGAAGTCGAAGAGACGTATAAGAATTACGAAACGATGTACCCCGCGCTCAAAGGCAAGAAGTTGGAATTGGCTGGTTTCGTTTGGTTCCAAGGCTTCAATGACATGTTCGGCGATCAGGCTCCGGGCGAGTACGAATCGAACATGAAGCATTTCATCAACGACGTGCGAAAAGACCTCAAGGCCCCGAAGCTGCCGTTCGTGATCGGAGCCCTCGGTCAAAACGGTTCGAAGCCGGCAGCGGGGGGGATGCTGAAAGTCCGAGACGCTCAGCTTGCCATGAACGACGTGCCTGAATTCAAAGGCAACGTGAAGACGATCCGCACGGATGTGTTGGCGGACAAGGAAGCCGAACGACTGTTTCCCGACTGGCAGAAGCACTTTGAAGAATGGAAGAAAGTCGGATCGGATCGCCCGTATCACTATCTCGGCAGCGCCATCTGGTTCAATCGCATCGGCAAGGGATTCGGTGATTCGATGCTGGAACTCCTCCAAGCCAAGGCTCCCAACGTATCAAACCCGTGATCACGGTTCACTCCAGATGAAAATCACATCCGTCGAACCGATTCACCTACGAGTTCCCGTTGTGGAAGCATTGCCCGACGGCACGCTCGATGTGCTGGTCGTGCTGATCCATACCGACGAGGGTCTCACCGGGATTGGTGAAGTCACCAGTCAGTCCTATGTCTGTAAGGCGTGTTTCGATGCACCGCGTTCGGCGGCGAGACGTCATGGATTGACGTCGATACTCGTCGGCGAAGATCCCCGCGATCCCGTCGCGCTGTGGGAGAAGATGTACTACGAGACCAATCGCTACGGTCGTCGCGGCGCAGCGATTCATGCCATCAGTGGAGCCGACATTGCCCTGTGGGATCTGAAAGGTAAAGCGGAAGGTAAGCCCGTCAGCGAATTACTCGGCGGTCGACGCCGGGACACGGTGCGAGCCTACGCCAGCGTGTTGTTCGGTGACACGCCGGACGAGACCGCCAAGATGGCCGCTGAATTCGTGAAGCTCGGCCTGACGGCGGTCAAGTTCGGCTGGGGGCCGTTCGGGGCTTCGGCGGAAACGGACCTCGCCCATATTCACGCGGCGCAAGCGGTCTTGGGCGAACGCGATCTCATGGTGGATGCGGGACATGCTTGGGACATCGACACGGCGCTCGAACGAGTCCAGATTCTGGCTCCCACGGGCATCGTGTGGCTGGAAGAGCCGTTATCGCAAGACGACCGCGCGGGGTATGCCAGACTTTGCGAAAACTCGCCCGTGCCGATCGCCGCGGGTGAAGGCGACGTGACGCATTGGGACTTCGAAGACTTGATCCAGCGTGGCGTGCATGTGGTGCAGCCGGATGTTGCGTTCTGCGGAGGACTCACGGTTTGCCGACGCGTGTCCGAAATGTGCGAACCGTTGGGTCGTCGACCGGTGCCACATTGCTTCAGCACCGGCATCAATCTGGCGGCGTCGTTGCACTGGATCTCAACGGTGTCGAACGGGGATCTTGTCGAGTATTGTCTGCGGCCGTCGCCGTTGATGCGGAAGTTGGTGAAGAACTTGCCGCCACTGATCGATGGACGCGTGCCGGTTCCGGACGGCCCTGGTCTGGGCATCGAACTGGATCAAGACATCATTGACGAATTCCGCGTTGACCCTTGAGCGAGTCCTTGCATGGCATTCCCGGTTCACAGCGAGGTGACTCGCACCGTCCAACCGGTCGACGGTTTCGGAACGGCTCGATTGAATCCAAGTGACGACATCGTGGCCGGCAGCTTTGGGTCGTGGCAATTGATTTACGAGGCGGGTGATCGCGGGCTCGCGGTCGGTGCGCGGCTTCGCATTCGTACCGATGCTGATACGGATTGGAGCGTGCCGCAGTTCTTGGATCCGACCGCCGATGACTTCATGACGGTCCAATCTCCGGAAGGCGTCCGCTGCAGTTTGCAGGTTGGCGGACCGAAATCACTGTCGCTGCGAATCCACGGGCGAGCGGTCGCCAGCGGAGAACACATTACGTTGACGCTCGGTGATCAAAGCGGCGGCGGCGCCGGCTTCCTCGAAGCGCGGCACAATTTCTTGTTTGAAGTCGATGCGTCCGGTGACGGACGATCGGTGATTCTCGAACAGTCGCCATGTGTCGCGATTCTCGGTGGCGATGCCGTGCGACTGGTGCTGGTCGCGCCGTCCGAGGTCTCGGTTGGCGAAGAGTTTCGAGTGTTGATCAAGGCGGAAGATCGCTGGGGTAATCCTGCGAGCAACTTCTCGGGACTCGTGCGACTCAGCGGCGACGGCATCACATTTCCACAAGCGGACGTCTCGTTCAAACATCGCTCTGACGCACCGTTGTTGGAGCGCGGCGTGCAAGTTGTCGAAGGCTGTTCGGTCAATTCTGCGGGGGACGACTCACCAGCGGTTGTCAGCATCCATGCCGAAAGCGGCGGACTTCGCGGAGTCAGCAATCCGATGGTCGTTACAAACACCCCGAACGAATTTCGATTGCATTGGGCGGATCCGCATGGCGGCCAGATCGGATCGGCCACCAAAATCGCGGACTTCTTTCGATACGCGCGTGATGTTTCGGGCGTCCAATTCGTCGGTTACCAGCGAAACGCCGACGTCATTTCGCAGTCCGATTGGGAACTTCAACAACAGGCGGAGCGGGAGCTTCACGAACCTGGTCGATTCATTCCGTTGCCGGGTTTGGAGTGGTCCGGTCGCACACCCGAAGGCGGTCACCACAACGTGTACTTCCGGCGTCACGATCAGCCCGTGCGTCGCAACCCGCCCGCCGAAGCGCCGGCACGGATCGACCCCGAGTCCGAACTGGTCCACATTCGCGACGTTTATCAGGCGTATCGCAACACGGACACGATCATCACGCCGCATGTCGGCGGCGAGCACTCAAATCTCACTTGGCACGAACCGACGCTGGAACCGGCGATGGAGATTTCGTCCAGCCACGGATCGTTCGAATGGGCCATCCGCGAGATCCTGGAACGCGGCTATCAGATGGGATTCCTCGGCGGCAGCGATTGCTACACGGGACGCCCCGGCGATGACCGACCCGGCTTTCAGCAGCGTCGCTACGCCAAGTCCAGCTTGACCGGCATCTACACCCGCGACATTTCACTCGACGGATTCTTCGAGGCCATGCGAGCCCGACGTGTGTATGCCACGACCGGCGCTCGCATCGTGCTCAAAGTCGATTCGAACGGGCGCTGGTTGGGCGAGACATTCACGACGCACGATGTGCCAAGTCTCGCAGTCGATGTCGTGGGAACGGAGGCGTTGGAATCCGTCGAGATATTTCGCGGGCTGGATCTCGTGTACTCGCACCACCTTCCGCAAGAGACGATTCCGGACACGGTGCGACTGATTTGGTCAGGAGCCAGCCGCATGAGCAGCTATTCGGGGATCGTGTGGGACGGCCGAGTGTCGTTTCGAGGCGCGACCGTTGATCGATGCGAGACGTTGCGGTTCGACAGCCCGCGTTCCCATGCCGAGTCCGTCGAAGGCACCAATGTGGAGTGGCATGCATGGGGTTGCGGGTACCCGATGGGACTGGCGATCCACCTGACGGACGTTGCGAACGGCGAACTCGACATCGCACTCGACAGCCAACTCATCACCGGCCCGATGTACGGTGGACACGGCGAAAAGGGACCACCACGCCGCATTGCCTTTGCACCCGCGGATCGGATCAGCTTGTCTGCCAGCTTGAGCGAGTTGGAAAAGGTTCCGATCGATTTGGATCTCGGCATTTTGGACCGGCGATTCCAAGTAGCACTCGGCAAGCAGCCCGGCCCAACATCGACACGATTCGAATTCACGGACGCCAACGCCCAGCCGGGAGTCAATCGCTATTGGATCCGTGTTGTGCAATCCGATCTTGAGATGGCATGGAGCAGCCCATTGTTCATCGACTATGCCGGAGCAAGTCACTGACACTCGGAGCGATCACTATCGTTTGAGGGGCAGCTCCAGCGGATGTCATCAAGGAAGAAATGAAAACGGGTCAGGTTCGTTTAATTGTCCTCGACTTGAGTTGAACGGCCAGTCTTGAGAGCCTTTTCTACTGAAGCAATATCACAAATACCATACCTCTCCACCTCCGAAACGCGGCCATTTGGTTGGGGGCGAAGTTGGAGTCGGCTGGGCCGTTGTTTACGTCTTCGCTCGAACCTGGCTACGCTCGTAGGCGCCGTCGTCCACCAACTGCGCACAGCCGCAGAGTTCGGCTCCGCCCAATCGCCTTGAACGTGGAGCAATTAGACCTCAGGAGTTGTCGAATGTCCGCGGACAAGATCATTCAAGAATTGCAATCGCTGGGCGATGAATCCACGAAGCAGACGTTGATGCGACATGGGGCTCGCGAGCCGTTTTTCGGCGTGAAAGTGGTGGACCTCAAGAAAATCCGAAAGCGAATCAAGACAGACCATCAATTGGCGCTGGACCTCTACGCCACCGGGAATTCCGACGCCATGTATCTCGCGGGGATGATTGTCGACGACCACCGCATGACCAAGACAAACCTTCGCAAATGGGCTCGCGAGGCCTATTGGTCGATGATCGGCGAATACACGGTGCCCGGAGTCGCGGCGGGCGGTTCGCACGGTTGGTCGTTGGGCCTTGAATGGATCGAGCACAAGCAGGAAGGCATCCAGGCGTGCGGTTGGTCGACATTGAGCGCGGTTCTGGCGGTCAAACCCGACGACGAACTGGATTTCGAGAAGATCGAGGAATTGCTCAATCGCATCGAAAGCACGATTCACGATCAACTCAACCGCGTCCGATACGCGATGAACTCGTTCGTCATTTCGGTCGGTGCCTACGTGGCCTCGATGTCGAAAAACGCCATTCAAATTGCGGCGGCCATCGGCAAGGTTCATGTCAGCATGGGCGACACGGCCTGCAAGGTTCCGGACGCGGTCGGTTACATCAAGAAGATCGAGCAACGCGGGTCAATCGGCGAGAAACGTAAGACGGCAAAGTGTTAGACGGAGAATTCATTCATAAACCGTCACGCCGCTCGTGCGGATGATCCATTCGCCGTTTTGGCGCTAGTGCGTCGTCAACACAGGATTTGGGGGTGGCCGGGGTTGGTTGGAGCGAGGAACGAGGGAAACCCCGGGGCTTCCTTCGCAAGCTCAGTCCAGCCCCGCCCAATCCCAAAATCAAGCTTTGACGATGCGCTAGCCACGGTTTGTGCCTGCACCTCAATCACGATCAAGGAAACAGTCCGCGAGACAACTTCGCCTGGGCGACGCGTTCGATGCCTTCGATCATGGCTGCGGTTCGAGTATCGAGCTTGTCGCGTTCCGCGCGGATGATGGTGCGGCGAAACGCGTTGGTCATGATCCCATGCAGCCGTGAATTGATCTCGTCCAGCGTCCACATGTAATTTTGCGTGTCTTGCACCCACTCGAAATACGACACGGTCACGCCGCCGGCGTTACCCAGCACGTCCGGCAGCACGAAGATGCCGCGTTCATTCAGGATCGCGTCGGCTTCGAGCGTCGTGGGACCGTTGGCCCCCTCCGCCACCATGCGACACTGAAGGCGTTGCGCATTTTCGCCGGTGATCTGATTTTGCATCGCGCACGGGGCCAGAATGTCGCACGGGCGTTCGAGCAACTCGGCATTGCTGACCTCGTCGCCGCTCGGACAGCCCTTCAGGATTTTGTGGTTCCGCACCCAGTCCAGGAGCGAGCTGATCGACAGGCCGTTTTCATTCCACAAGCCCGTCGACACGTCGCTGACGCCCACAATCCGCACACCGAGTTCTTCCAGAAACCGTGCGGTATTGGAGCCGACGTTTCCAAACCCCTGCACGATGGCGGTCGACTGCGACAGATCGATGCCCAGGTGTTTGGCGGATTCCTGAATCAGGTACACGAGTCCGCGACCGGTTGCCTCGGTTCGGCCCAACGAACCGCCCAGCACGACGGGTTTGCCGGTGACGACTTCCGGCACCGCATAACCAACTTGCTGACTGTACGTGTCCATCAACCAGGCCATGACCTGCTCGTTTGTTCCCATGTCGGGAGCCGGAATGTCCTTGTCCGGGCCGATCATGCTGATGATTTCCATCGTGTATCGCCGGGTCACGCGCTGCAGCTCGGCACGCGAGAGACTGGTCGGGTCGATACACACACCACCCTTGGCACCGCCGAACGGCAACTGCATGAGGGCACATTTCCAAGTCATCCACATCGCCAGCGCGGACACTTCGCCCAGATTGACGCTCTCGTGATATCGAATCCCGCCCTTGGTCGGCCCCATCGTCAGCACGTGTTGGACTCGGTATCCAAACACGGTTTCGACTTCGTGATAGTCGTCCTGTCGGAACGGCAGCGTGACCACCATCGTCCGCTGCGGCCAGAGCAGCCGTTCGCAGATGTTTTCATCCAGTCCCATGATTCCGGCGGCTTTCAGGAACTGTGCCTGAGCCAGTCGAAACATCGGGTCGTCGAATTCGCGAAGGTCGGTCGGTGTCATGCAGCTTCCTTTCAGCGTGAAACTCGTCGTTCGTGGCTCCTGCCCGTTCGTGCCGACGACAGCGACAACGCCGCCGCCTGCATCGGGTTCGATCCGCCACCACCGGATGCGTCCGAGCGTCGCGGAACAGACTCAGCGAATGCACACGGCGTGCCGATTTTCCTTGTTCGAATATCGGCCGAACTAAAGTCGTCGATATGAGCTACGGATGCTCACTTCGGCGATGGACTCAGACCAATGTGACGTAGAATTCGGATGGTCCGCTAGATCAAAGATTGCGCGATGCGGTTGTTCTTCGACCATGATCGATCGAGACGTCATACTGTGCGAGGCATGTTCCCGAAACCGAACGGTTCGCAATCCGTCGTACAAAAAACGCATTCCGCGAACGTGTGAACAAGAAACCCATGGCAACACTCATCGCGCAGGGAACCGACCTGACGCAACATTGGACGCGGCAATTGCCGGACTCGACGGTGGTGCGACTTGGTCGAAACCCACGTGACGGCTGGTCGATTCCGTGGGACTCGCATATTTCGCGAGAACACGCGGATCTTGAATGGCGAGACAATCTGCTTCTCGTCACGCAACTCGAATCCGCCCGAAACCCGCTTCGTCTGGACGGCCAACCGTGCAGCGAAATCGCATTGCGGGCCGGTCAAGTATTCAAAATCGGTCACACCACGTTTCGGCTGGAAGACTCGGCACAAGTTCTTGAGTCCGCACCTGTTTACGAACAGGAGTATACGAGTGAAGCCGTCAAACGTCTCGAATTCCGCAACGCAAACCACAAGCTGGAAATCCTGACCAAGGTGCCACGCATCTTGTCGGTCACGGTGGGGTCGGATCGCCGCTTGGCGTCCAGTTTGGTCAACATCTTATTGGAAGGAGTCCCCGCGGCGGAGTACGTCGGCATCATTCAGGCCGGCAATCCATCGGACGATTCGTCGGAAAGCATCATCGCCGATCAGCGAGTCATCTGTTGGGAAAGTCGCGACCTCAAGACGCAAATCAGTCCCAGTCGGCGGCTGATCGGCACCGTGCATCAACGTCGCGCGAGTCAAATTCACGTCTGGTCCAAGGACGCGGTCGGCGATTCGACATACACACGCTCGGCGGATTTGGATTGGGCGTTCTGCGTTCCCATCCGCGGCGAAGCGGCTTGCGGCTGGGTGTTGTACGTCTGCGGCACGTTTGCATCGGCCACCGGTGCGGCTGCCATCCGAACTCCGCAAGATCTCGCGGGCGAATTGAAGTTTGCGGAATTGCTGGCCGAGTTCGTTGGCGAAATCCGCCAGGCGCGCTTGCTGCAACAGCGACATACGCGACTCTCGAAATTCTTCTCGCCGTCCATCATGAACACGTTGAATTCGATGGGGCGAGACTCCGGCGAAGTGTTGGAGCCGCGCGAAAGCGACATCACTGTCATGTTTTGCGATTTGCGCGGCTTTTCTCGCCACAGCGAACAACAGCAACACAACTTGCTGGCGTTGCTGGATCGAGTCAGCGATGCCCTGCTGGTCATGACGAACAATATCCTGAAGCACGATGGAGCTATCGCCGATTTCCAGGGTGACGCGGCACTCGCCTTTTGGGGTTGGCCGACGGAACAGTCCGACGCGCCGGTTCTGGCGTGCCGCGCGGCCATTGAAATCCTCAGCGAATTTCAAGAGGCCGAGGTCGGTGAGTCCCTGGCGGAGTTCCAAGTCGGCATCGGAATCGCTCACGGAATCGCGATCGCCGGACGCATCGGTACGGATCTGCAAGAGAAGATTGGGGTCTTCGGCCCGGTCGTCAATTTGGGTGCTCGATTGGAAAGCATGACCAAACAACTTGGTGCGTCGATTCTGCTGGACGAATCCACGGCGGCGGCCGTTGAACGGAATGTGATGTGGAGCGATGGCCGATTGATGCACCGCGGATGTGTCTTGCCGGTTGGACTGGATCAGCCGCTGCAGGTCACGGAACTCATCCCGTCGATCAAGTACGCTCCCGAGATTCAGGATGTCGACGTCAACCACTATGAAGCAGCGGTGACTGCCGTTTCGCAGGGCGCGTGGGACCAAGCCGCGGAATTGCTGAATCGACTGCCGGTCCGCTTTCGGGGCCGCAAATTCCTGACCCAATGCATTGCCGATCACCGCACGTCGATGGATTGGGACGGGGTGATTCGGTTGAAACGCAAGTGAGACGATCGGACGGGATTGGTGTCCCAACGTCATTCCGTGCTTTGGAGTCGCCTCGAACGGTTGCATTCCGACGGGCATTTTTCAGTGTTGGTTTGGCAGGCTCCGGGGTTTTCCTATTCTTGCCGCGCCGAGTCATTCGCAAACGTTGGACACCGCATTGATGTTGACTGTCAACGATCAAATCCAGATTCCCCATTCCGAGTTCGACTTTACGTATTCTCGATCCGGCGGTCCGGGCGGGCAGAACGTGAATAAGGTCAACACCAAGGTCACGTTGCACTGGCAAGTCGATGTCACGCCGTCGCTCACGGACGCTGTTCGCGGTCGTTTTCAAGCAGAATATCGCAGACGCATCACCAAGGACGGGGCACTGGTGATGCACAGTCAGCGATACCGAGACCAAGCTCGCAATGTGGAAGATTGCTTGTCCAAGCTGCAAGCCCTCATTCTTGAGATCGTCGATCCCCCGAAACCACGTGTACCGACTCGACCCAGCCGAGGATCGAAACTGCGGCGGCTGAACAACAAACGCAAACAGTCCGAAAAGAAATATCGACGTCGAAAACCCTCTGCCGACGAATCATGACGTCCATCCCCTGCCGCCTGCGGAGAACTTGATGGTTGATTACTACGACAACGACGACCCAGGAAACGCACATCTGAACGCCGATTTCCCCGAGGACACCTACAACGACCGACCCACACCACCGAAAAAAAAGAAGGCCGGAATGAGCACGGGGATGAAGGTCTTTGTGGTGTGCCTCGTCGGCTTCGGCTTGATCGGCATGGCTTGCTGCGGTGGCGTCATTTTTCTGGGCTACAAGTTTTCGAACAGCGTGACGCAGGATCCGGTGAAGGTTCAGCAGATCGCAACGAGCATTATCGACGTCCAACCCCCGAAGGGGTTTTCGCCCATGATGGCGTGGGACATGTCGTTGTTCGGAACCGACTTCAAAATGGCGATCCTGGCGGCGGGAACGGATTCGATGATGATCATGGAAATGGGTTTCCCGTATGACGCCGACGAAGTCGATGTCGACCAAATGATGCGCCAAATGAAACAACAACAGGGGATGGGAGCCCAGCAGGGCAAAAACATCACCATCGAGAAACAAACCACGGAAAAAGTGCAGCTCCGCGGCCATCCGGCGGAATTCATCATCGCGACCGGCAAGGACGACACGGGCCAACAGATGATTGAAATCACTGGAGGGTTCCCGTCGAAGCTGGGTCAAATGGCCATCCTCAAATTGCAGATCGCCCATTCGCAAATGAACGAGGAACAGGCCAAGCAATTCGTGCATTCAATTAAATGATGGGCGCATTTCGCATGAGTGGAAGTTAGGCGGATGTCGTTGGGGCTGCGTTGGAGTCTTTGAAATTGGAGCTTATGTCCGGCGGGGGCTTTCGAAGTTGGACGCGCTGCTGCGACTGCTGCTCCGCTCGGCACTGCTCGATGGTGTACTCGATGAACGACGACCAGTCTCCGTTCAACTCGATGCAGCGAAGTTGAACGCCGATTTCCGGAAACCAACTAACATTTTGAGCGATTTCGAGGTGCGGGATGCCGCGTCGGTCGAGGGTCACATATAGCTGAAGAGAGATATCCGGTTCACTCAGGTGAATGATCGGTTAGCGTTGGTGAATGACGGAGAACGAATTGCGATCTATGCGGCTTCATGGATGGAGACGCATAGATCGCGCGTTGAACTTTTCCGCTTCGCGGTCGGAAGGCTCTTGCTGATTCAATGCTGGCCGGAAGCAGTGG
>JAQBZS010000056.1 GCA_027622115.1 Planctomycetota bacterium
TACACCCAGAAACGGAAGATCCAGAATTATGCGCGCAAACGTGTGAGAAGTTACGACGGAAGAGTCTAACTCGCGTGCCTACGGCGTGCGGTTAAACGAGCGAACGCCAAAGTGGCGCTTTCCATTTAGTAGTGCTGCTGTTCGCGCCACAATTCGAATCGATCCAACAATTGATTCGGCCGAGCGACTCCGGTTGTGGCCAACTGTTGCACGGTGATCGATGCGACGAGGTTGCCCACTAGCCCAGCTTCCGGAATTGTCGCGCCGGCACACAGCGCCAAGACGCATCCTGCGGTGGTACTGTCGCCCGCACCGGTGGGGTCGATGTCGCCCGCGAGACGGACAGTTGGAATCGAAGTCCATGCCGGATCGCTCACCAACATGCCCTGCTCTCCGCGCGTGACAAACAGCGGTGTGCCGGTTCGCCGACGCAATTCTCCGGCCGTACGCAGCAATTCTTCTTCATTGACCGATTGGCCGGGCGGCGGGTTCTCAATGCCCAACACTTCAAACTGATTTGGCTTCAACACGATGTTGCGAAACTCGCGAATGCGGCGGCGACTGTCGGCCCAGAACACCACGTTGGGAGACTTGGCGGCAATGTCGCCGAGTGTGTTGCGAACCGTCGCCGTAATCACGCCGCAGTCCGGTTGCTCGACTTGGTCGGAGATGATGAACGCGTCGATGTCCGGCAACAATTCGCGAACGGAATCGAGCACTGCGGTGATTGCGGCGTCGCTCATCATCGAACGGTTCTTGGTGTCGTAGCGAGAATGCTCGCCTGCCAGCCCGGGACGGTTCATGTTGCGGGGCTTGAGATACGTCGGCGTGTCGATTGATGTCTCGTGCAGATGTTGCGCGGAACACCCGAGCGCTTCCAACCCGCGGCGCAGTTCGAAACCCGAGCCATCCACTCCGGTCAACCCCACCGCATGCAACTGGCCGGCACCCAGCGCGGCAAGGTTCGACACCACCGTGCCCGCCGCTCCCGGAGCCGATCGCGCCCCGACGACTTGATGGGCGGGCAACCCGGTCTCGACGCTCGTTTCTTCCAACCCGGGATCGACGTCGAGATACCGGTCCAAGAAGAAGTCACCGACCACGGCAATCCGACACGACGGAAATCGCCGAACGAGTTCTTCAAGCCGAGCTTTGGTCAGGACCGTGTCGTTCATGCGGCGTTCGCCAATGCGATGTGCGGGCTCATTCAATGGGTTTGGACTGCCGGCGGCACTCCCAGTGACTTGCCGCCGTCAATGGCGATTGCCGTACCGCTCACCATCATGGCTGCATCGCTGACGAGATACAGCACTGCCTGCGCGACTTCGTGCGGGTCAATCATGCGATTGTAAGCCAACGCCAATGGGCTGGCTGAAATCACCGCTCGTTCGGCGGCTCCGCGATCATCGGCAGCATCCAAATCCGCGTTCATCATGCGGGTTCCACCGACCGGACCGGGACACACACAGTTGACTCGAATCCGATCCTTGGCGTGACACAGCCCGAGACTCTTCGTCAGCCCCACAAGTGCCATCTTGCTGATGGAATAGACCGGGTCATGCGCCCGAGGCAGCAAGCCCGCATTGCTTGCCATGTTCACGATCGCGCCGCCTCCCAACGGTCGCATGTGACGGACGGCGTGCTTGGCTCCAAAAAACGCGCTCTTCAAATTGGTGTCGATGCAATTCAACCAATCCTCTTCCGACACGTCATCGATTGGCTTGACCATCCCGATGCCCGCGTTGTTGACCAGGATATCCAGCCGCCCCGTCGCTTCGACGGCCCCTTCGATCAACGCTTGAATCTCGGACTCTCGCCGCACATCGCAGCGGCTGACGGTGATCTCCAGGTTTTCCAATTCGTCGGGGTCTTCGATCGACTCGGAGAAATCGCCCACGAACACGCGAGCACCGCACCGAGCCAGCAGCACCGCCGAAGCCCGCCCAATTCCAGCGGCTCCGCCGGTCACGACCGCCGTTCTCCCTGTGAGGTCAACGTCCACTGTTTTTCCTTTGCAAAATCTGCGGTGAGGTGAAAGGTGTCGGAACACTCCGACCCTTTCGCTCGTGATCTTCGACCGATGGAAATAGTACCAATTCAAAGCAACCACCCAACGGTCGCCGATCATCGCTGTCAAAGAGCCTCTTGATTATGCTCGCGCGAACTATCCGGATGGATCGCTGCGGACAAGTTGACACCACCGCTGACGACGGTTGTTCAGACAAGTTTCGCGGACGACAATGTGAAGCGACCGATCTCGACAGGGAATCCAATGCCAGCGCGAACCGGAAGCCATGGCCCCGAGATGGTCGCACACTGGCTTGCAAAGCTGCATGGCATGACGCGGAAGCATGCCCAGGCAGCGGATTCGATCGTCAGCTGCTATCACGATTCAGCGTTGTCTCATCTGTTTGCTCTATTGCCGGGTTTGCCGGAGCCGCATTTTATGCGCGTGTCAGCTCACAGAAACAGGCTGACGAACAAACCATTCTGTCACAGAAAGATGAGTTCATCGCTCGCATTCAAAACGACAACCTCACCATCCATGCTGAGTGCGAATTCGACCGGAGAATCACCGGGGGATTTCAAGGGTTTGGAATCGAACAATTCGCTGATCCAAACGGGGACCGGCGGAAATGGGTCGCAAAGCCATGACGGCGGTGTCCGAATCCGGCAAAGCGTTGCGATTTCGTCGACAGGATTAGGGGCTAACGCTGCGACGATCACAATGGCACAGGCGGTAGCGCCCCACGAGATAGTCTGTGCCGGGCACGCGCGGGTGTATCGCTTTGACGGCACCAATTGGACTCAGCTCCCAATCGGCGATGGGACTTACCGGGTGGTCGTCACCGGGACGAATGAAGCCGGGACCGCGGGACCGTCAAGCGATGCCTTAACGTTTTCGATCGTCCTCGGGCATCCTGAGCGACCAGTCATCGTGGCACCGGGGTCGGATATAGCGAACCCGCGACCGACATTTATGTGGACACCGGTAGCAGGCGTCGTTGAATACCAGCTATGGCTAACGAACAACACGACCGGAGTTTCGCCGTATTTGCGAATGGTGAGGCTGACGAACACGGTCGCAACTTCCACGCAAGATTTGACTCCCGGCGATTACTCGGTGTGGATCAAAGCCATCAGCGTCAATGGCACTCACCGTTGGAGCCTGGAGCACCGATTCTCGGTGGAATTCGACGTGGTCACATTGAACGGCGAATTGCTGCCGTTGCCCGTCGCCGGAGAGACCAGCGAGCAGGCGGAATCGGTCGCTTTGATTGAGTCTGGCGAGTTGATTGAGTCTGGCGAGTTGTTAGCGTTCGGTCGCCTGGAGCCCGCGCTGAACCGGATGGCTGTGCTGCCGACTGACAACGATGCAGCTGAAGTCTCAACGCGACAGGAGAACGCGACGGTTGATTCAACGCCCTCAGTCGACGCGTGGGACGATTCCAGTGCATTCTTCGCCCAAGACGAACTCGTGACCGCCTTACTCTGTAGCCGCACGTGACCGCACACAATTCACCCATCCTGCTGAAAATTCGTAGCGCCTGCCTTGAGGAAGGTGTCGAGACGTTCGTTTATCGAACCGAATGGACCGGATACCTTCCGTTCCCTCTGGATCATTGGATCGAAGTTGCCGGTCGTTCGATTTCGACAAACCTTAAGTTCGCTGAAGCCGATCTTGACCAACTGGAAGCCAACGGTGCCATTGAACGGATCAAAACTGAAGGCGGCTCCGACTTCGACAAATCAGTTGTATTTCGTCTGATCGCCGACCCCAGCGTAGGTTGAGTTCGTGGCTGCAAAACTTGACGCGGACGTCGAACAGGAATGGGAGATTTGGGCACACGACCGATTCGATCGCGAATGCCCACCCCAAAAAGAACTGACCGGACGCGGACTGGTTTCCGGACTCCGTGAACTCTGGAGGCGACACTTGATTGAGACCGTTCAACCGGATGGTCAAACCGGCTTCATTCATTTCAACTTGCGTTGCGCTTCGCGGTATGTCGCGATTTCCGGGCCGGAGTCGCAGTGGGTGTCGCTCAAGTCGTGGACGAACAACAATGCCGACTCGGATGGCGAGATGGGCGAGCAGTTGCTGGAAGCATTGGCTGCCGCGCATGCTCGCCTCATACTGAGCGACCTTCCGGTGTCATTTCTGGCGAATGCAGTCAGCTCCGCGACCGATGGAGAATCGTGTATCGCCGGACTCGCCGGGATCTCGGAAGGCCCTTCAATCACGATCCAATGAATTCGACGGATATCGCCATCAAGCAATCATGACGGATCAACCAACACCGCCGGTCACGAATGCGCCGCCGGAAGACATCGCCGAGCCCGCGCGTCCGAACGTCTTCTTTCGGATGGCCGTCGCCGCAACGGCCATCTTCATACTCACGATTCTGGCAACCGTGGCCACGATTTTTGGCGACGCCGACGCACCGCCAACTCGCTTTCTCCACCGCCACGGCGACTTGCTGATGCTGATGGAAGTTGTCATTGCCGTGACGCTCGGGGCCATGGCGATCGCGGCGGACCGAAAAGAAATCCGTCGGCGGAACGCCGATCAGCAGCCTGCCGCTGCAACTCGGCCCGAGGATCGCCATGAGTGATCTCGGCCGTCGTCTCGACCCTGCTCCCGTTCAAGCTGACGAATTCAATTGGAAACGGTCCGCCGAATCCATCACGGTTCGCATCCGCTGGTTCGGCCTGTGCGTGGGTTATGTGCTCGTCAATTTTAGCGGCCGAGAGACCAATCAACCCGCGCTGAACGCCATCCTCACGCTGGGTGCGGTTTACGCCGTCATCGACACGTGGTGGAGCGTCCGTGGCCGCGCGTTTCTGCGAGACGCTCCGCTGATTATTTCGCTGATGGAAGCGGTGTTTATCGGCTTGCTGTGTCACTTCGACGTCGGAGTCGACAGCCCGTTTCGCTTCTACTACTTCCTGTCGTTGCTCGTCGCCGCGGTTCGGCATTCCCCGCCGATTACGTATTGCACGCTGGCATTACACACCGGCAGTTTCTGTGCCCTGGTCGTCAGTCACGAAATTCCGTTCGGACCGGAATTGACGCTGTTGCTGCTGACGATTGTCCTGATGGCCTGGGTCACGTGGGCCGGCACCGCGCTCGTCGAATTGGTCAAAGGAGCTAGCTATCGCTTGTCCGAGTTAAACGACGAGCTACAACAGAACCAGTCATTGCTTGAACAACGAATCTCCGAGCGGACTCAAGAGTTGCAAGAGTCGCAGGCCCTGCTGGTGCAGCAAGAAAAACAGGCGGCGTTTGGCCTGCTGGCGGCGGGCATTGCGCACGAAGTCGGCAACCCACTGGCGGCGATCAGTTCGCTGGTGCAATTACTCAATCGGCGACATGACGACCCGTACACCCGCGAGCGGCTGGAGATGGTCGACGGTCAACTTCGTCGCATCCAACGCACATTGCGAGAACTCGTGGATTTCAGTCGACCCGCCACGACGGAACTGAGTCGCACCGATATTCATGACGCGATCAACGAATCTCTCAACATCGCCAAGTACTACAAACGCAAGAAAGGCAAAACGATCCGAACTCGGTTTGCCGACGGCTTGCCCTTGATACGAGTCGCCCGCGATCAGGTCGTTCAAGTGTTTCTCAACTTGATTTTGAACGCGATGGACGCCACGGACGAAGGTGGCGCGATCGAAATCAACACGTGCTTGCGAGCGGGTTGGATCGAAGTCGCGATTCACGATGAAGGTCATGGCGTTGCGGAATCCGATCGCACTCGCATTTTCGAACCCTATTTCACAACCAAGGAAACCGGCACGGGTTTGGGGCTTTTCGTCTGCCGCCAGATCCTGCAAGGCGTCACGGAAAGTCGACTGGAACTGACTCGCACGAGCGAGCGTGGTTCGACGTTTTCTGTGTTTCTGACCTGCGACACGGTTCGCGGGCACGCGGATGTGTTGACGGCGGAAGTCGCCGAGTGCGTAACATTGGGCTCGGAACCGATTCAAAACCCGGTGGAGTGTTGAGCAGCCGCCGACGAGTGGCACTGCGGGAGTGGATTCCGAGAAGTCGATTTGCTAAACAGCCACCCCGATTTTTTTCGAATTCAATGCGGATTGAGATCAACATGGAAGCGCTCGAAGCCCTGCTCTATAGCTTTGTCGATGTGTTTGCCGCCCTGTGGGAATTGGTCATTGCCATCCTTCGAGTCCTCGTGCCGTGGACACCTTTGGCTGCGTGGATCGGGTTCTGGATGTGTTGCGTGAATTGGCGAGAATTGCGACCGCTGTTGGCACGTGGTGGATGGATCGGCCTGTTCCTGTTGGGCTTTGTGATGATCTTGGTGTGGGGCAATGTCGCACCGCCGGAAGACGGCATCCACCACATTTTCGGGCTGCAATTGAGCAACTTTGTCGGGAAGACGGTCTACGTCACGACGCTCATTTGCATCATGTTGCTCTGTGGTTCGGT
Organism: Planctomycetota bacterium; assembly: GCA_027622115.1. Classification (GTDB taxonomy): domain Bacteria; phylum Planctomycetota; class Planctomycetia; order Planctomycetales; family Planctomycetaceae; genus JAQBZS01. The sequence goes on from JAQBZS010000056.1 coordinate 6,464, forward strand.
GCAGCTCTCGGGCCTCTGCAATCAGTTTTGCAAGTCGGAAGAGCCCGAAGAGCCCGAAACGCACGACGTCGCCGCGGCACATTGAGCGGCGAACTGAACCGGACGTTGTGACGGACAATTGAAAACGCCGAAGCTCCGTCGAGCCGGAGCAGTTCCAAGAATGCTGAGGCTTTGACGCCTGCAAATCCGTGCGGCGATCTGCTCTGTCATGCACTCGTACACATCCGCACCGGCCACGCGCGTCGCGATCGGACAACATTGGTGCAGCCGAATTGCAGCGCTCCGGTCGAACCGGAACGGCAGCCGGTCCGGTGCATGAAAGTTGATCGCTTCAAATAGTCACGTCTTCAGACGACGCGCATAGTTGGCTACCCGCGTCTGATAGTGAACTCGCCTGCTGTCTGATCAGCTTGCCAGATTCTGAAGACGCGTACCTGAGCACGAGACCGCGGGGTCTCGCTGTCTCTTGGGCCGGTCATCAGAATCAAAAGGAACATGCATGGGATCCGTGTGGAAGAACTTCTGCGACAATTTGCGACGCCAACGCTTTCTGCCAACCAAACGACGACGCAAACGCGCTCGCCGAGATCTTCGACCCGTCGGCAGTGAACAACTCGAAACACGCCAATTGCTGACGACCCTGACCATCGCCCCGTTCGGCGATGCGACGCTGGATGGACTGGGGCATCCTGAGGCCAACCTAGGAGGTGATTCCGTCCTGAAATTGCTGAATTCGACGAACGCTTCGCAGCAACGATCGTTGGTTGAGTTCGACTTGGAAGCCACGGGGCTACTGCCGCAAGAAATCGGGTCGGCGACGCTGGAGGTCTATCAAATCGACACAGCCACCACCGGCGTTTTGGACATATCGTTGCAAGCGGTGGGGCGAGACTGGGTGGAAGGCACGGGCGTGCTCAATGATCGGCCCGGAGACGGAGCCAGCTATACCAAGGCGACGCCGGGCAATCCGGGTGTGTCGTGGACCACCGTCGGCGGCGACTTCAATAACTCGCTGGACTTCGGCAACGGACCGAACGGGATCATCGCCACCGACACGCTGACGCCGACGGGTGCCGAACAGTTCCACGGCTACGACGTGACCAACGTGGTGGTCGGCTGGCTGTCCGGCGACTTGCCCAACAACGGGTTCGGCTTCGTGCCCAATGCGGGTGCCAACCTGTTTCAGAACTACCAGTTCGCATCGAGTGAGAACGCCAATGTCTCGATCCATCCGCGATTGGTGATTGAGACGCAAGCTCCGACGATTCCCGTGATTGAAATTGCCAGCACGGGTTTGAGCGTGGCCGAGGACGCGGGATCGATCGACGTCACGGTCAGCCGCATCGGCGATGTGTCGCTGCCGGTGACCGTGGATTACGGCGTGAGCGACGGGACCGCGACGACCGGACTGGATTACGCGGCGGTGTCCGGCACCCTGCTATTTGATATCGGCGAAACCACCAAGATCATCAGCATCCCCATCCTCGACGACGGCGGTGACGAGGTCGACGAAACCTTCAGCTTGTTGCTTTCGAATCTGACACAGGGCGTGATTCGTCGCACGTCGAATTCGATCACGATCACCGACAACGACATCCCGCCCACCAATCCGGTTGTGGGCACGCTCGTGAAGGATGTGTCGCTGGACGGGCTCGGCGATATCCATGATCCAGAAGCCAACCTCGGCGGCATGCCGTTTTTGCAATTGGGCAACAACCTCAACCTGCTGATCGATTTCGATCTGCCGAATGTGACGATCGACCCGGAAGACATCCTCAGCGCGAGTCTCGATCTGCACCGCAATTCGGGAAACTCGCTGGAAGTCGATTTGCGAGCCGTCGGTCGGGATTGGGTGGAAGGCACGGGGACCGTGTTCAACGTGCCGGGCAATGGAGCGAGCTGGCTGAACGCCGCGGCCGGCGATCCGTGGGTCACGCCGGGCGGCGATTTCGAGAGCGCGTTCGACTTCGGCCAAGGCGCGAACGGCATCGTGTCGCATACGACGTTGCCGGACTTCACTGCGGCCGGTTTCGAATCGCTCGATGTGACGGGCTTCGCCAAGGCGTTCTACGGCGGGCAGTTCACGGACTTCTTCGGCTTTGGCCTGCAAGTCACTCAAAACAATTTCAACTTCAATCAATTCCATTCGAGCGAAGCCGGCGTCGATCCGTCGCTGCTGCCCAAGTTGATTATCAATGAAGCGGAAGAGCAGGTCTTCGACGTGCCGACCTCGCTGACGGCGATCGAAGGCGACACGCTGCTGGTTACCGTGGATCGATCGGGTGCTTCGACGGGTTCGGTGAGTGTCGACTACACCACGACCAGCGGCTCGGCTGTCGATGGCAGCGACTTCACGGGTTCGTCCGGCACGCTGGTTTTCGCCGCAGGTGAAGTCCGCAAGGTCGTGGCGATTCCTATTGCTTTGGACGGCATCGCAGATTCCGGCGAGTCATTCACGTTCAACTTGAGTAATGCGTCCGTGCGATCGGTGCTGGGCACGGCCACGTCGAACATCACCGTTATCGAAAGCGCCGGCACGCTTTCGATCCAACCAAGCGTGGTCACGGGTGATGAAGACGGCGGTTTCGCCAACATCACGGTCCTGCGAACCGGCGGGCGGAACGGCACGGTCACCGTCGATGTCGACACAGCCGATGGTTCGGCGATCGCGGGCAGTGACTACGCCGCGACGTCGACTACGCTGACATTCCTGGACGGCGAAACCAGCAAGACGTTCTCCGTCGCGCTGCTCGACGACGGCGTGTTCGAATTGCCGGAAACGTTTTCCGCCACGCTGGGCAATCCGACGGGCGGAGCGTCAATCGGCAACGACACCGGAACCGTGCTGATTCTTGATGACGACGTCACCGGACCCGGCCTGTTGTCGCTCGTGCCGTTTACGCTGACGGTCAACGAATCCGACGGCACAGCGAACTTTGAAGTCGTCCGATCCAACGGCGACGACGGCACGGTTACCGTGGACTTCACCACCGCGGAAGGCACGGCGCTGGCGGGGCTCGATTACACCACCACGTCCGGCACGCTGACGTTTCTGGACGGCGAAACGTCGAAAGTGATCTCGATCCCGCTGATCGACGACAACCTCGACGAAGGCGGTGAATCGCTGGGCGTGTCGATCTTCAACGTCACGGGCGGCGCGTTGCTGGGCAACACAACTTCCACGCTGACGATCGCGGCTCACGACGAAAACACGCGGCCGGTCGCGCTGAACGACACGGTCGGCACCGGCCACAACACGGCGATCACCATCAGCGTGTTGAACAACGATTTCGATCCCGACGGCGATTTCCTGACGGTTGTGTTGGACACGCTGCCTAGCAACGGGACGGTGGTCGTGAATCCCGACCGCACGATCACATACACACCGAACAACGGCTTCGCGGGGCAGGATTCGTTCAAGTACTTCGTCGACGACGGGCGAGGCGGCACGGACGACGCCACCGTGAGCGTCAACGTGGACCCGGACAATTTCACGCCGAACGCGGCGGACGACTCGTTCTTCACGCCGCCCAATACGGCCATCACGATCAATGTGCTGGCCAACGATTCCGATCAAGACGGCGACCCGTTGACGGTCACGATTGTGACGCCGCCCACCGACGGAACGGCTGTCGTGAACCCCGACGGCACCATCACCTACACGCCGAATACCGGCTTCGTGGGCTTTGATTCACTCGTCTATCAAATCAGCGACGGCGAGTTGACCGACACCGCCAACGTGGAACTCGCGGTGGGCGTGAATCGGGCTCCGACCGCCATCAACGATTCCGCCGTGACGCAGATCGACACTCCGGTGATCGTCAACGTGCTGTTGAATGATGGTGATCCCGATGGCGATTCGCTGACGTCGTCGATTGATACGCAACCGGCCAACGGCAACGCGGTCGCGAATCTCGACGGCACGGTGACTTACACACCGAACCCCGGTTATTCCGGGTTGGACTCGTTCGTGTACGGCATTGATGACGGAAACGGCGGCACGGATACCGGCACGGTGAACGTGACGATCTTCGCCGGCAATCAAGCACCGGTGGCCGTCGACGACAACGTGGCCACGCCGACCGAAGCCCACATCAACATCAACGTGCTGGCCAACGACGACAACCCGGATCTCGACCCACTGACGATCACGATTCTCACGCCGCCGACCAACGGTATCGCGGTGGTCAATCCCGACAACACAATCGGCTACACACCTAATACGCTTTTCGTCGGCAATGATTCGTTCGTGTACCTGCTGGACGACGGCAACGGCGGCACCGACACCGCGACGGTGAACATCAACGTCTTCGTCGGCAACGTGGCACCGACGGCGAATGTGGACTTCGCCACCACCACTGAAAACGTGCCCGTCACGATCGACGTGCTGGCGAATGATTCGGACGCCAACGGAGATTCGCTGACGGTGTCGATCAACACGCAACCCGCGAATGGCACCGCAGGCGTGAATCTCGACGACACCATCACCTATGTGCCGAACGGAGGCTTCTCCGGAATCGACTCGTTCACGTATCTCATCGACGACGGCAACGGCGGCACCGCGACCGCCACCGTCAGCATTACGGTGTTCTCCAACAATCAGGCTCCGGTGGCGGGCGACGACTCGGCGTCCACGCTGGTCGATACCTCGATCAACATCGACGTGCTGGCCAACGATTTCGATCCGGACAACGACTTGCTGACCCTGTCCATTGATACGCAACCGACGAACGGCACGGTCACGATCGAAGCCGACTTGACGATCACTTACACGCCGAACGCCGCGTTCACCGGCAGTGATTCGTTCGTGTACCAACTCGACGACGGCAACGGGGGCACGGACACCGCTTCCGTGATCATCACGGTTTCAGCCGGTAATCAAGACCCCATCGCCGACAACGATGCCGTTTCAACCGCGTTCGAAACAGCGGTGACGGTCTTTGTGCTGGCCAACGATTCCGATCCCGACGGCGATCCACTGGCGGTGTCGATCGCGACTTCGCCCAGCGACGGCAGTGTCGTCGTGAATCCGGACAACTCGATCACCTACACGCCCAACGCCGGGTTCAATGGTGTCGACTCGTTCGTGTACCTGGTGGACGACGGGATCGGCGGTAGCGACACGGCGTCGGTGGAAGTCACCGTGGGTGCTCCGCCGAACCTCGCGCCGGATGCCGTCGACGACAACGCCACCACACCGTTCGAAACCGCCGTGAACATCGACGTGCTGGCCAATGATTCCGATCCGGAAGGCGATTCGCTCACGGTCACCATCGACACCGCGCCGACCAACGGCAGCGTGGTGGTGAACCCGGACGGCTCGATCACTTATACGCCGAATACCGGCTTCGAAGGTGCGGACTCGTTCGTCTATCAAGTCGATGACGGCAACGGCAACGTGGACACTGCCACGGTCAACGTCACCGTCGAAGAGCAGCCGAATCAGGCACCGGACGCCGTGGACGATTCGGTCAATGTGCCGTTCGAAACGGCCGTGATCATCGACGTGTTGGCCAACGATTCCGACCCCGACGCCGACACGCTCACGGTTTCGATCGACACGTCTCCGACCAACGGCAGCGTGGTGGTGAACCTGGACGGCACGATCACCTACACGCCGGACGCCGGTTACGAAGGCCCGGATTCGTTCGTGTATCAAGTCGACGACGGCAACGGCGGCACTGACACGGCGACCGTCAGCGTGACGGTGCTGCCCGAACCGAACCAGCCGCCAACGGCGGTATTCGACGGAGTCATCACGCCGTTCGAAACGCCGATTGTCATTGACGTGCTGGCCAACGATTCCGATCCCGACGGCGACCCGCTCGTGGTGACGATCGACACGTTCCCAACCAGCGGCACCGCAGTTGTGAATCTCGACGGCACAATCACGTACACGCCGGACGCGGGCTTCGAAGGCATCGATTCGTTCGTGTATCAGATCGACGATAACGAGGGCGGCACGGACACGGCGGCGGTGGACGTCACGGTCTTGCCGAAGCCGAACGAGGCACCGACGGCCGGCGACGATTCCGCAACCACCACCATCGACACGCCCGCCGTGATCGATGTGTTGGCCAACGATTCGGACCCGGACGGCGATTTCCTCACGGTCACGATCGATCAGCAGCCCTCGAACGGCACGGTCAACGTGAACGGCAACGGGAGCATCACCTACACGCCGGGTGCCGGCTTCGAAGGTCTCGATTCGTTCGTCTACCGCATTGACGATGGCAACGGTGGCTCGGACACGGCGACGGTCGACATTTCGGTCAGCGGCTTCAGTCCCACCCCGCTGCTGATCTCCGTCGACACGTCGGCCAACATGAGCAACAAGGTCTTGCCCGGTCAAAACGTCACGCTGAGCGGCACGTTCTTCGACCCGAACTCCACGGACAGCCTCACGGTGTCGATCGATTGGGGTGACGACACGCAGTCCACGGTGATCGTCAACGCGGGTGATCCGCAGTCGTTCTCCGAAACGCACCAATACGCCACGGGCGGTTTGTTCAAAGCCAAGGTCACGGTGACGGATTCCACGGACCTGACATCGAATGAACTCGGCACGACGTCGGTCGTCTCCGGTGCCAGGCTGCACAACCGCGTGCTGGAAATTATCGGTACTGACGCCGACGACAACATTTCGACGGTGATGCACAACGGCAAGATGAAACTGACGGCGTCGTTCCTGGCTGCATCAGAGAAGTTCAAGCTGGAAGACGTCGACGTGATCCATTCAATGCTGTTCGCGGGCAACGACTTCTTCGGTTCCGGCACGGACGTCCCGATCAACATGATCATCGACGCGGGCACCGGCAACGACCACATCTTCGCCGGAGCCGGTGACGACGTGCTGTTGGGTAACGACGGCCACGACTACTTCCTGGGTAGTTACGGCAACGACATCATCGTCGGCGGCAACACCAACGACACGATGTACGGCGGCAACACGATCCTGGACGGCAACGGCGAGGACATTTTGATCGGCGGTCGAGTCGACTATGAGAGCGTCGAAGCCGACGACAAGCTGACCGACTTCGAGGCTTGGACGGCACTCATCACCGAGTGGTCCAATACGAGCACTCCGGTCTTGGATCGCATCGACAACATCACGAACGGCGTCGATGGGTCCTATCTCAGGATGGGCGACAACATCCACGACGACGACTGGCACGACTTCGTACACGGCGGCTTCGACACGGATTGGATTCTGATCCACGACAAGGACATCGTGCTCGAGCCGGACGCGAACGACGTCGTGACCAACGGATGATCGTCGTCGTCGGAGCACGTTGAAGGGATTCACGAACCGCGAAGGAATCGGCGAATTCACACGAGCCGCATCAATCAACGGATTGGTGCGGCTCGGTTTTTGTATCGTGAGAGAAATCCACCGTATTATGTGAGGGCCATACCAACTTACGATTTGCGCTTCACGAATGTGATTTGCATGAATTTGGTGAAGCTGTTTTTGTCTTCACCGGGCACCGACAATACGAGCACTCGTTCGTTAGCGTTCTTCTGGGTCACCGACGTATTTTGCACCATCGGCGTACCGTCCGCAGCCTTGGCCTCCGTCTTCCAGCGAACGGTCTTCGACTTCTCGTCATAGTCCCCAGTCATTCGTGCAAGGTAGGGACCGTGGTCGATGACCGTGCCGACCAATTTCTTTTGGTCCAGGTCGTACCCCACTATGGAAAGAATTTTCATGGTCTGACCCATGAATTCGGAATCGAAGTCGGCGGAAATCCAATGCTTTCCATAAGGGCGAACTGTTTCGACGCCATTGAATTTGATCGAGGCCGCGTCCAATCCCTGCGGCCAAACCTCGATTTCTGCGTCCCAGATTCCAAGGGACGCTTTCAAGACTTCCAGTTCAATCGGATTCGACTTTGGTTTTTCCTCGGCAATGCAGCAAAGGGGCAAACCGCATACAAAGATCATTGAGAAAGTGAGTTTCATGAGGATGATTTTCGTGCAATAGAAGACTTAGTGCGATGGCTGTCAGACGTTGCTTGTCCGACTATTCTATGACCGAGCTGAATTGGTCCAGTCCACCAGTCGCTCGGTCACTTCCTTGGCCTGTTCCGAGTCGATGGCGATTTCCGCAGCCGAGAC
>JAQBZS010000057.1 GCA_027622115.1 Planctomycetota bacterium
AATCGAGCATGCGAGAAGTCGGCGTTGCACCGTGGTCTCCAAACCTCAGCATTGAACTGAACTTTGAACCACCCGACCCCAGCCATCCCGCAACCCATCCCGCAAGCAGTCATCTTGCTGGCCCTCAATGTGGCTCATAACATCAACCCTTCTTGATGTGTTGAGTTTCAACTGCTGGGCGAATTCGAAAACGGAAACCGAACATGCACGACACGACACCTTCCGTCCAACACCCACAATTCAATCGTCGCACAATGCTCCAAGCCGGTTCCGCCGGGATTCTCGGTCTGGGAATGAATCACGTGCGCGACCTGCAGGCTGCGGACGGCAGTTCGTCCATCAAGTCTGGGCGAGCCAAATCGGTGATCCTCGTGTTTCTGTCCGGTGGTCTGACACAGCACGAAAGCTTTGATCCCAAGCCGAACGCTCCGAACGGCATTCGCGGCGAGTTCAACCCGATCTCAACGAAAACACCGGGACTGCAAATTTGCGAGCACTTGCCAATGTTGGCCCAACGCAGCAACAAGTGGGCGGTGCTGCGTTCCTTGACCACGCCGTACAACGAGCACTCGCAAGGCCACATGGCGATTTTGTCCGGCCGCACGCCGCTGCCGCCGACGTTCAACGGCAGCAAACCTATGCCCGAGGATTGGCCGTCCATCGCATCCATTGTCGGCGATGTCACCGAGTCGCGCACGAACAACCTGCCGCCAGCCGTGGCTCTGCCGGAACGGCTGATTCACCGCACGACGCGAGTCATTCCCGGCCAATTCGGCGGCATGATGGGTTCGCATCGGGATCCGTGGTTCATCGCGGCATCGCCATTCAATTCGACGTCCTACGGTGCCTATCCCGAGTATGAATTCCACTTCACTCGCGGTCGCGAACGCAACGACAAGCTCGCCTTCCAAGCCCCAAATCTCAGCTTGCCGGAGGGGCTCTCTCGACAGCGGCTCAACAATCGCGGCCTGCTGTTGCGGACGATCGAATCTCAGCGAAGGCATCTCGATCAATTCGTCGACACGCAGAACTTCAGTCGGTCTCGTAAAGGAGCAATTTCGTTGCTGACCGACGAAAAAGTTCAGCACGCGTTTGATGTGACGCGGGCCGACCCCAAGATCCAAGAGCGTTACGGCAAGAATGCGTTCGGCTGGTCGCTCTTGATGGCCAAGCGATTGGTGGAAGTCGGCGTCAACTTGGTGCAAGTCAATCTCGGCAACAACGAGACCTGGGACACGCACGACAACGCCTTTCCGCTGCTCAAGGATTGTTTGCTGCCGCCCACCGATCGAGGCCTCTCAGCGTTGTTGGACGACCTCGATGAAAGCGGGATGCTGGATGAGACGTTGATCGTGATGCTGGGCGAAATGGGCCGCACGCCGAAGATCAACGCGAAGCTTCCGGGGCGAGACCACTGGGGAGCCGTGCAATCCGTCTTCTTCGCTGGCGGCGGCGTCCGAGGCGGCAATGTGGTCGGCAGTTCCGACGAGATTGGGGCGTATCCGGCTACGATGGTGCAGCGTCCGGAAAACGTCGCCGCGACGATCTACGATTCGCTCGGCATCCCGGACACCGCCAGTTGGAAGGACGAACTCAACCGTCCGCACCACATTTACTTCGGCGAGCCGATTCACGCTCTGCTGTAGAGTGACTCCGTGACACGCACATGAATGACCACGACGATTTCCGCAGACGTCAAGCATTCCGCTTTTTCGATGGTCCGTGTCACTGTGTCGAAGTAGAAGCTATCTGAAAAAGGGGTCTGACCCGCCAAAGAATTCGTCAGTCAAGAGCGAGTTTTCAACACCTTAAAGCGGGCTTCCCGCGCGAGATGATTTCCATAGGGATTCGTGTTGCCCACTCTGTGTCTTTGGGGGAAGACTCGGACCCGATTCGGTCACTTCCACTCGATTGAGCATCTGGGCAGAGCCTCCTGGTTTTCCGACAAATCCAAATACTCCAAAGCCGCGCCAGCAAGGAAGCTTGGCTCAAGTCGGAATCTGGTATTGCCGAAACTCTGATAAGTCGATATTCGGCAAGGACCGGCGCGCCCAATTCACTTCAAACGACCGGTCAGTCACATCGATTCCGTCGAGACGCTACATTCCGCGACTCGCGATAACACTTCAAACACACCTCCTAGAGACATCTCTGCGAAAGCGGGAATGTGCATTTGATTGACGGCTTTGTCATCAATCCAACGCATTCCGAGATGTGGCCCGATCATGGACGACGGGGTTCACACGCCACATGAGTTCGACGCCCTGCGGAATCGCCTCAGTTCCGCGCCGTATCCGCTCGAACCTTCCTATCAACGACCGGTCCGACCCTGGCATGCCAGCTACCCGGACTACGTTCCGCCTGGAATTGACTTCACCCCGCTGCGTGTCGAGCAACTGCTGATCCGCGCCACGGACCAATTCCCCAAGCAAATGGCCCTGCGTTACTTCCATACGAATTGGACGTACGAGGAATTGTTGCGTCGCGTGCGACAGGTCGCTGCAAATCTCAAGCGATTGGGGATTGAGTCCGGTGACCGGGTGATGCTGGTGCTGCCCAACAGCCCGGAATATGTCGTCGCGTGGTTTGCACTGCACTGGCTGGGTGCGGAGATCGTCCACGCAAATCCGCTGATGACGGCCAGCGATTTCATTCGCCTGGCGATTCATTCCCGAGCCAAGGCCGCGTTCGGATTGGACTTTCGACTGGCGTCCGTGCTGGAAATGGCGAAGCACTACCACATTCGCATGTTGTTCGTCAGCAGTCTCGCACCTCACCTGCCGGTGCATCTGCGTTTGCCGTATCGATTCAAATGCTGGATGCAGGGCGGTTTCCACACGCCGCAAACCGAGGTCTACACCTTCGACGACCTCTACCGTCACGCCGTCGCACCTTCGGGATCACCGTCGCTCAGCGATCCGCTGTTGCCGGGCGTCTTGCAGCCGACCGGCGGAACGACCGGCACGCCGAAAATCGCGGTCTTATCGCACAAAAACTTGCACGCGAATGTCGCGCAATTGCATGCATGGTGTGGACTGAATCCCGGGGAAGAAACGGTGCTCGCCGTCTTGCCATTCTTCCACGTCTTCGGTTCAACCGTGGCTCTGCTGTCCGCCGTCGCGGGTGCGGCAACATTGATCCTGCAAGCCAACTTCAACCCGTCGCGCGTGTTTCGAGTGATGGACCAACACAAGCCGGACGTCGCTCCGATGGTGCCGTTCATGTTCGCGCGGCTGTGCGAAGAAATGCAGCGTCGCGGTCGCAACCTGAAGGGGATGCGGTATTGCTTTTCCGGGGCTTCGCCGTTGGATCCGGAATTGAAGGCCGAATTCGAGGAACGCACGGGGGCCAACATCTTTGAAGGTTTCGGGCTGTCCGAGTGCTCGCCGGTCACGCACGCGAACCCCGCCGACGGGTCCGCGCGAGGCGGCAGTATCGGATTGCCGCTGCCGGATACCGAGGTGCGAATCGTCGATGCGGAAACCGGCACGATCGACTTGCCAGTCGGCGAGGTCGGCGAATTGATCATCCGCGGCCCGCAAGTCATGGACGGATATCTCGACGAACCGGAAGAAACGAGCTACGTCCTGCGCGACGGTTGGTTGCACACCGGTGACTTGGCGACGATGGCGGAAGACGGCTACTTCACGATCGTCGACCGTAAAAAGGATTTGATCATTTCCGGTGGACTCAACGTGTATCCGGCCGAAGTGGAAGCCGCATTGATCCAACATGCGAGCGTCTTGGAATGCGCGGTGATTGGCGTGCCCTGCAAGAAATTCGGCGAAGCCGTCGCGGCGTTTGTCATTGCTTCGCCCGGATTCGAAATCCACCAGGACATTCTGGAAGCTCATTGCCGATCCAAGCTTGCCTCGTACAAGATCCCGCGAACAATTGAGGTCCGCGAAGACTTGCCGAAGAATTTCCTGGGGAAAGTGCGTCGGATTGAGTTGCGAAACCCGAAGGCGGCTTGACGAAATCAAGGGGACAGCATGAGCGAAGCAGTCATCATTGGCGGCGTGAGAACGCCGTTCGTCAAAGCGGCGGGGCAACTCAAGGACACGCCCGCTCCCGAATTGGGCCGACTGGTCGTTCGCGAACTCATCGAGCGCTATGACCTCGATCCCAACGACGTCGATGAATTAATCACCGGGAATGTGGCGTCGCCCGTCGATGCAGCCAATGTGTCTCGTGTGATCGCGCTGCGAGCCGGCATTCCGCGAAGCAAGATCGCGCATACGGTCAGCCGCAATTGTGCCAGCGGTCTGGAATCGATCACGCAGGCGGTCGACCGCATTGAACTCGGGCACGCGAAGTGTGTGATTGCCGTCGGCGTGGACTCGATGAGCAACGTGCCGGTGTTCTGGTCCAAATCGTTCGCGGAAAAGCTGTTCAAGATGTCGACGGCGAAAGGTTCGTTCGGCAAGCTCAAAGCTCTGTTCAAGATTCGCCCGAAGGATCTCGCGCCGCAGATCGGCTTGAAGCTCGGGCTCACTGATCCCGTCATCGGGATGATGATGGGCGACACCGCTGAAAAGCTGGCTCGCGAACTGCACATCAGCCGCGAGGAACAAGACGCCTTCGCGTTGCGGAGCCATCAGAAAGCGATCGCCGCCTTGGAATCCGGTCGTCTCGCGGACGAGACGATGACGATTTATCCCGAGCCGTCGTCGGACGCGATCCTGCAAGACATCGGCCCACGCAAGGAACAAAGCCTTGAGGCGCTCGGCAAGATGAAGCCGTACTTCGACCGCCGCTGGGGTTCGATCACCATCGGCAATGCATGCGGTGTGACGGACGGTGCGGCGGCGTTGCTGATCATGGACGCCGACAAAGCGAAGGAGTTGGGACTCGAACCCATCGGTCGTCTGCGCAGTGCCGCATTCGCCGGCTGCGACCCCGAACGTATGGGGATCGGCCCGGTGTATTCGACAGCATTGGCACTGCAAAAAGCGGGGATGAAGCTGGATGACATGGACCTCGTCGAACTCAATGAAGCCTTTGCCGCGCAGGTGTTGGCGTGTACTCGGCTGTTTGAATCGCCGCCCGAAAACTGCATCGATAATGACGCAGCCGCACGATTGGGTGCCGTGAATCCGGACAAGCTGAACGTCAACGGCGGAGCCATCGCACTCGGACATCCGGTCGGAGCCACGGGGGCTCGCTTGGTGCTGACGCTGCTCGGCGAGTTACGGCGACGCAAGCAAACAAACGGACTCGCGACCATGTGCATCGGCGGAGGCCAAGGCGGATCGGCGATTGTCGAAAACTTCCAGAAGGCGGCGTGATGATGCGAGCCGGGGTCTGGCTTACGTTTTTCAGATTTGGCGGCCTTCGACTCCGCACTTCGTCAAAGACGCCAACCGCCAAATGTGAAAACCGTAAGCCTGACCCCGGCTCGAAATGTGACAAACACGACTAAGGACGCATCAATGTCTGCAACTTGGCACGTCGATGAACTAGGCGACGGCATCATGCGAGTCACGATCAATCGCGAAGATCGACCCGTGAATTCGCTGTCGCGACAATCGCTCGAAGAGTTGTCCCGCTTGATCACGCGGATCAACAGCGACAGTTCGCTAAACGGCGTGCTGTTCATCAGCGGCAAGCCCGGCAACTTCATCGCCGGCGCGGACGTCACCGAATTGAAAGACCTGCAAGATCAAGACGCCGCACGAAACATTTCACAATTCGGCCAATCCGTCTTCCAGGCCCTGGAAGATCTCACGGTGCCGACTGTCGCCCTGATTTCCGGCGCTTGTCTGGGTGGCGGCTTGGAATTCGCGATGTCATGCCGATACCGCATCGCGGCGGATGACTCGAAGACGCTGCTGGCGCTCCCGGAAGTGCAACTCGGCTTGATTCCGGGTTGGGGCGGTACGATTCGCTTGCCGAAGCTGATCGGATTCCTGAACGCGATGCCGATGATCCTGACCGGCAAGAAACTTGGCGGCCACCAGGCACGTTCCAAGGGGCTTGTGCATGACACGGTACCAGTCGAAGCCTTGCTGTCGGTCGGCGAAAAAATCATCCAGGCTTGCGTCGAGAAAGGCACCGCGAACCACCTCTTCCGCAAGCCCAAGAAGCCTCTGTGGCTCCGACTGGTGGAACGTCGCGGCGTCTTTCAGAAGTACGCCGTCAACAAGGCCGAAAAACAGGTTCTCGCAAAATCACACGGCCATTACCCCGCCCCACAAGCGGCCTGTGAAGCGTTGCGATCCGGCATCGGTCGTCGCGACGCGGACAAGTTTGCCATCGAGTCGGAAATCGTTTCGAAGTTGGCGGACAACCCGGTGACGGCCGAATGCATGCGACTGTTCTTCTTGCAAGAAGACGCCAAGAAGCCGCCGGCCGACATGGACTTGAGCGACGTCGGCGAAATCCACAACGCGGCCGTGATCGGAGCCGGGGCGATGGGTGCGGGCATCGCGCTGATGCTGGCCAAGAAAGACATCTGGACGCAGCTCAAAGACCTCAAACCGGAATTCGTAGCCAATGGCATCAAGACCGTCCGCACGCTCGTCGGCAAGGAAGTGAAACGCAAACGCACATCGAAAACCGACGCACAACGAGCCCTCGATCACCTCAGCCCCACCACCGAATATCGCGGCCTCAAGCACGCGGACATCGTGATCGAAGCCGTGTTGGAAGACGTCGAAATCAAACGCAGCGTGTTCCGCGAACTCGCGGCAGCCGCGAACGACAAGACCGTGCTGGCGACCAACACCAGTTCGCTGCTGGTCAAGGACATCGCCGAGGGAGTCCCACATCCCGAACGCGTGGTCGGACTGCATTTCTTCAATCCACCGCATCAGATGCCGTTGGTCGAAATCATCCACACCGATCAAACCAGCCCGGAAGCCTTGGCCACGACGATCGCGCTCGCACGCCGGATCGGGAAGACGATGGTCGTGGTCGGCGACTGCGCGGGTTTCCTCGTGAATCGGCTGTTGGCTCCGTACATGAACGAAGCTGGGTTCTTGTTGGCGGAAGTCGCCAGCCCGATGGACATTGACCGTGCGATGGTGTCGTTTGGTATGCCGATGGGACCGTTGGAATTGACGGATCTCGTGGGCGTGGGAGTCGCCGCGCATGTCGCGGAAAACATGCACAAGGCCTATGGCGATCGCATGAAACCGGCTCCGCTGTGGAACAGCCTCAAGCAATTGAAAGCCCCCGCAGGCCAAAAGCCGAAATTGCTGTACAAGACCCGAAAAGGGCATGGGCTCAATCAAGAGGTCGCCCGCGCGATCGTGGACCTACGAGCCGACCAAAAACCGGTGACGGCACCGGGTCGCGAAGAAATCATCGAACGATTGGTTTATCCGATCATCAACGAGGCGGCTCGCTGCCTGGAAGAAGGCATCGCTCGGCGACCCGAAGACGTGGATTTGGCAATGGTCTTTGGTACGGGATTCGCCCCCTTCCGCGGCGGCCCCCTGAGATATGCGGATTCGATCGGCTTACAAAAAATTGTCGACAGTTTGGAAGCGTATTCGGAACAGCATCCGCATTTGGCGCCGAGTCAAGCTCTCAAGGACATGGCCAAGCGGGAACAGCCTTTTTTTCTTGAGCCGGTCCAGCCGACAACAATTCGCGAGGCGGCATTGGCGTAGGCCGGATCTGGGTCAGGCTTACGTATTTCAGATTTGGCGGAAGTTCGACCTGGAATTCACCAACAGAGCTAAACCGCCAAATCTGAAATACGTAAACCTGACGCCCAAGTTCCCGACTCGCGCGTTTTTCAAAAATACGTCGAATCAACCACATCGCCCGATCATCAACAGAGTGGCGGGAGGTTCCCTTGTTCCGCCGTCGTCGGTGAATTGAACTCCATTCAAAAAACGAATGAATTGAGGACTTGGGGGTCAGGCTTACGACTTTCAGATTTGGCGGGGTGACATTCTTGATGAATCCAAAGTCCAACGTCCGCCAAATCTGAAAGACGTAAGCCTGACCCCGTTACCCGTTACCAAACGATCGCGATTACGGAATATCGGATGTTGAAACGCCAAATCCAGGACCGATAACAGTTATTGGCCCTGTTTCCACCGCCCGTCATTGTTCGAGAATCTTTGTCTCTAGCCCTGGGATGATCCCATGAGCACGACCATGAACGATCCCAAACAACGCGAACAATCCTTTGCGGAAACCGCCCTCAAACTTGGCGGCAAGAGCGAAGAAGAAGCCCGAACGATGGGAGCCGTCGATCGGGCGGACGACGAAGTCGAATTGCTGTTCGAGAAGCGGTATCAAACCGCCAACAGTCCGGCTCACCAGGCCGTTTGGCAAGACAATCTGGCCGCTGAACAATTTGTGGGCGACGACCCGCAAACCGATCCCGCCGTCGAAAAAGTCATGGAGGACTCGTTGGCCGCCGTCAAGCGCCGCCGAGACGATGGGACGCTGCTCGACGAGAACCAGAAGATCTCGAACGAGATGCTCGACGAACTCGGCAAGACCGGCTACTGGGGCTTGCTGGTCGATCGCGAATACGGTGGTTCGCAGGCGTCATTCGTTTCGTTCGCGAAATTCCTAACTCGCATGGCCACCGCCGATCCGACCGTCGCCGGCCTAGCATCCGTGCATGGCTGCATCGGAGCCGTCGACCCGCTGAGAACTTTCGGCAACGAAGCGCAGAAAAAACAGTATTTGCCTCTGTTGGCCAGCGGCGAAAAGCTGTCCGCGTTCGCTTTGACGGAACCGTGCGCCGGCTCGGACCTCACCGCTCTGCGAACCACGGCGAAACTCGACGGCGATCACTACATCGTCAACGGAGAGAAGCTGTTCATCACGAATGTAGTGCCCGGTCGCACCGTCGGTTTGGTGTGCGTGATCGACGGCCAACCGGCCGTGCTGATCGCCGATTTACCACCCGAGGAAAACGAGCAATTCCAGATCAAGAAGTATGGGCTCTACGCCTTGCGACAATCCTACAACCAAGGATTGATCTTCAAGGACTTCAAAGTTCCCAAGGAAAACCTGCTGCAACCGGATCGCGGCGACGGTCTGACGGTGGCTTATCACGGACTGAACCGCGGTCGCGTGGCGTTGTGCGCCAATGCCGCCGGCACGATGCGTTTGATGCTCGCGTCGATGTTGCCGTGGTCGAAATTCCGCAGGACCTATGCCGCGGAAATCGGCAAACGCGAACTCGTGCAACGCCGTATCGGCAAAATGGCGGGCTTAATCGTCGCCTGCGACGCGTTGGTGGAATGGTGCGCGTGGCTGTTGGACCAAGGCTTCCGCGGCGAAATGGAATGCATCGTCGCGAAAATCTTCGGCAGCGAGTCCCAAAAGGAAGCGGCGATCGAGCTCTACATGAAAACGCACGGTGGCCGAGCGTTTCTGCACGGTCACCTGTTCGGCGACAACGTCCACGAGTTCCTCGCCCCGTGCATCTACGAAGGCGAAGGCGAGATGCTCGGCATGGCGTTCTTCAAATCGCTGATCAAAGAGCACGGCAAGAAGTTCTTCGAGCCGATCGGCTACGCGTTGCAAGCGGCCGGCATCAAGAACCCGAACATGGCCAATCCGCTGCACATGTGGGCTCTGCGCAAAGCATTGATCCCGTACGCCAAGTGGCGAGCCGGCGAATTCTTCAAATTCGGCAACAAAGCCAGCCTGCCGGCCATGCCCGCCAAATTGCGAGCCCACGCGGAATTCGCCACGACTGCCCTGCGCAAGAGTCGGCTGGAAATCGATTCGTTGATGACGAAGTTCCAACTCAAATTGGCGGATCGTCAGTGCGCGATGGCCGAGCTGTCCGGGCGCATTCAAGACATGATCGTCATCCTCACGACGTGTTTGTATGCGGCAAAGCAAAGCGACGAATTGATCCACGAAATCGCGGACATCGCGTGCCAAGATCTGCGCATGAAGCTCGCGGGTTCTCGCCCGACGACCAAGTACTTCCGCGCGATCACGAAACTCGGGGAGCGGATCTCCGAGGGCGGTTTCAAAGCGCTGGCGGGAGTCGATGCGCAAGAAATCCTGATGCCCTACGAACAGTAACGGCAGCGATTCACGTCGGTAAAATCGACGACGTCTAGAAGCTATCTGAAAAAGGGGTCTGACCTTGCGTGTTGAGAATCTCGGGTTGACAGGGGAAATAGTTCAAGCAGGTTTTGAACTCGGAGACGGGGAAGGGGTCGGGTGGTTCAAAGTTCCTGAGTCTACCGGACTTCTTGGATAGACCGGCCAAAACGGGCTCGACCGAGCCTCGAAAGTGGCCCGACACAACATCTTGTGTGTCCGATGAGCGGCAAACCACAAGATGTGGTTTCCAAGGAATCCGGTAGACTCAGCAATTTTCAAATCTCAGATCCGGTCAACTTCAAATCCTGTCAAAAAGTCAAAGCTCCACGCGATTACCATGTCGATGGACTGCTGATTCAATTCGGCGAACACGAACGCGAATGGACCGCATCGGCCGACTCGGATCGCTCCACGGAAACCCACGTCCGAGTCCCCATTCACGCCGGCAACAAACGTTGGGGCACGATCGAAATGTGCTTCTCACCGATTCGATCGGCGGGAATCGGCGGCGTCATTCAAGATCCGTGGTTGCGACTGGCCACGTTCATGGGCGGAGCGTCCTTTGTCTCGTTTCTGTTCTACCTGAGCCGCATGCTGCGACATCTCGATCCATCACAAGCGGTGCCCAAACGCGTGCGGTCGGCGTTGGATTCGTTGGCGGAAGGCCTGCTGGTGCTGGACAAAAAAGGGAGCATCATGTTGGCCAATGAATCGTTCGCCAACATGATGCAATGTGCTCCGGACACGCTGTTGGGTTGCCAAGTCGCATCGCTGCCTTGGACGTCCGACGTTCGTGATCAAGATCAATTGCCGTGGAATCGAGCCGTGGCTGAATGCCGACCGCTGGCGAATGTGGGCATGCAGTTGGCTCAACCGAACGGCGACGTCAAAACACTCAACGTGAATTGCTCGCCGGTCCTGGGACATGACGGCAAATATCGCGGCGTCTTGGCCAGCTTTGACGATGTCACGCAATTGGAAGAACACAAGATTCAACTCGCCAAGTCCATGGAAGCCGCCGAGTCCGCGAACCGTGCCAAGAGCCAATTCCTGGCGAACATGAGCCACGAGATCCGGACGCCGATGAACGCCATCTTGGGCTTTGCCGACGTGCTGCGTCGCGGCTATTTCGACAGCGTCGAGCAGCAACAGGATTACCTCGACACCATCCACACCAGCGGTCGGCACCTGCTCAGTCTGATCAACGACATCCTCGACCTGTCCAAGGTGGAAGCCGATCGATTGGAGCTGGAAGTCGCTCCGTGTTCGCCTCACCAATTGCTGATGGACGTGGTCAACGTGCTCGGCGTTCGGGCTCGCGAGAAAGGCATCTCGCTGGAATACGCCACCGCCGGTTCAATTCCGGAACGGATTGAATCCGACGAGACTCGTCTGCGGCAAATCCTGAGCAACGTCGTCGGCAACGCAATCAAGTTCACGGACGAAGGCGGCGTGAAACTCGTGGCGCGTTACGAGCCGGGAATGTAGAATTCCAAGCTCGGCGGCAGTCTCTGCATCGACGTGATCGACAGCGGCATGGGCATGACGGAGGAAGCCCAAGCGAAGATTTTCGACCCGTTCGTGCAAGCGGACAATTCGGTCACGCGAAATTACGGCGGCACCGGTTTGGGTCTCGCGATCAGCTTGCGATTCGCGGAGGCGCTGGGCGGACATTTGACGGTGCAGAGCGAACTCGGTCACGGCAGTACGTTTTCACTCACAATCCCAACGGGTTCGCTGTGCGATGTGCCGCTGCTGAACGCGCAGCAGGGCGAGCAAAAACTGAAGCAGCAAGCGGCAAGCGTGCGGACAACCGAGCAAGTCCGGCTACCACCGGGTCGCATGCTGTTGGTCGATGACGGCGAGTTCAATCGCAAGCTGATCCAGGTGATCCTGAACCGAGCCGGTTTGGAGGTCACGGAAGCGGAGAATGGGCAGCAGGCCGTCGATCTTGCCAACGCCGAACACTTCGATGTGATCTTGATGGATATGCAGATGCCGGTGATGGACGGCTACTCGGCAACGCGAACTCTGCGATCGCAAGGGCATGCGTTGCCGATCATCGCGCTGACGGCAAACGCGATGTCGGGTGACGAGGAGTTGTGTCGAGCGGCCGGTTGTTCCGGATTCGTGACGAAGCCGGTCGACATGGATGAACTGATTCTGGTGTTGAGCGAACAGTTGGGTCACGCAACGTTGGGCGGATCGGCTGCGAAGGAACTTGAGATTGAAACACGGTTTGAGCCGGAGACGTCGGCAGCGATTCAGACAATCGAGCAGTTCATCGCCACGACGAAGGACGCACTCAACAGCATGGTGCTCGCCTGGGCGAACCACGACGTGGCACACGTTGAAGTCGTGGCCGAATCCATTCGCCGCTCCGCGATGGAGTTTGGCGATCACGAGATCGCGGCAGCTTGCGACCGGATTTGCAAATGCGGTCAAAATGAGAATGCGGTCGACCTGGAAGACTTGATTGGAGAACTCGCTCTGCAAATGGAGCACTTGATGCATCAAGCGGCGGGGCGACCCATGACCGGTGCGTCGTTGGAGCGAGGCACGAGCTTCGAAACGGAACACGAACAGGCAAGCGGGTTCGAAGTCGCGATTCCGGAATCAATCGAGTCCACGTTGCCGCTGGATGATTTGGAATTCCGCGAGATCGTCGCGGGGTTTGTCAAAAAACTGCGATGCGAAGTGCGAGACATCGAAAACGCATGGCTGCGACACGATTTGTTGGAACTCGTTCGCTTCGGACACTGGCTGAGAGGTGCCAGCGGAACCATGGGATTCCATGCCTTCACCGAGCCCGCGGGCCAATTGGAATCGCAAGCCGCAAACAACCAACTCGAATTGATCCCGCGATCGCTCGCCGCCATCACGGCACTGACGAACGCCATCAAGATTCCCGAAACACAGTTGATCGATGCCGGAAATTGGGACTCGTCGACTAGAAGCTATCTGAAAAAGGGGTCTGACCCTTTGGAGGCCTCGCTAAACTCCGGCAAGAACTGAGGCCGGACAGGGTCAGCCCCCTTTTTCAGATTGCTTCTACCGCTTTCCACAAGCTTGAGGAAGTGACATGACTTCGATCACCTCGGATTTGCCGCGAATGGGTTCACCCGTTGCAGCTCATGTAGACAGCACGCCAGCCGCACGGCCGACGGCTCGTTCCGCGCCACGTCCACGCGATATTCAACCCGCGCCGAATCAAGGCACGATCTTGATCGTCGATGATGAGCCCTACAACGTGCTGGTCGTGCGTCGCTATCTGGAACAAAGCGGACACCAACACATCCACGCGACTTCCGATTCAACGGTGGCGTTTCAGATGATTCGTGAACGGCGACCGGACGTGCTGATCATGGATGTCATGATGCCCCAAGTCAGTGGGCTCGACATTTTGAAGCTGATGCAATTGGACGATCAACTCAGCCACATTCCGGTGCTGATCATGACGGCCTCGTCGGACGCGGACACCAAGACGCGGGCACTCGAATTGGGGGCTGCGGATTTCCTGACGAAGCCGCTCGATCCCAACGACCTGATTCCGCGCGTGCGAAACGCACTAAAAACAAAGGCCTATTACGATCAACTCACGCAGCAGACGCACAACCTCGAAGCCGAAGTTCGCCGCCGCACGGCGGAACTCGCGACGTCGCGACAGGAAGTGTTGCACTGCTTGGCTCGGGCGGGCGAATACCGCGATGACGACACCGGGCATCATGTGCTGCGAGTCGGAAAGTACGCGTCGATTGTCGCCCGAGAACTGGGTTTCAGTGAGTCGCGAGTCGAGTTGTTGGAACTTGCCGCCCAACTTCACGACATCGGCAAAATCGGCGTACCCGATTCAATTCTGCACAAACCGGGACGCTTGGATCCGCAGGAATACGACTTTATCAAACAGCATTGCGCCATCGGCAAGACGATCATCAACCCGTATGCGGAAGAGGAATACCGATTGTTGCGATCGCACACTCGCATTGGCGAAAACCTGCTGAGCGTCAACAGTTCACCGCTGCTGATGTTGGCGGCAAGAATCGCTCAAACGCATCACGAACACTGGGACGGCAACGGCTATCCGTTGGGTCTGGCTGGCGAGGACATCCCGATCGAAGGCCGCATCACGGCCATCGCCGACGTCTACGACGCACTCAGCAGCAAGCGTCCCTACAAAGACGCGTTCCCCCGCGAAAAGTGTTACGCCATCTTGAACGAAGGTCGCGGCACGCATTTCGATCCGACGGTGCTCGATGCATTCATGCGGCAGAGTGCTCAGATCATCGAAGTCCAACTCGCGTACATGGACAAACCGGACTTGCCGAAGCTCGACGCCGAAGACCCAAAGTAGCCACTGTCGCCAGACTGTGGTTTTGCATCGCGGCCCCCCCTCTGGCGAGGGTGGCTACGTTTGAACGCTCAAGGTAGCCGCCGTCGCCAGACGGTGGTTTTGCATCGCGGCCCCACCCTCTGGCGGGGGTGGCTACGTTTGAACGCTCAAGGTAGCCGCCGTCGCC
>JAQBZS010000058.1 GCA_027622115.1 Planctomycetota bacterium
CAAGCTTTCCGGGTCGGGAATCAATGTGGAGTTCAACACCGTCACGGGTGGAGCCGACGGCGCGCCGGTGGTGGACTTCAAAACCAGCTTTCCGGATCCCGATGTCGGCGGACCGCTCACGACCGGTTATCAACTCGATCTTGGCAACGGGAAGCTGAATCTCGATTACAGCAAGGAATTGCTGCGAGCGTCCGTGGCGACGGCGGACTTGCAGATCGCCGACTACGTGTACGTCCACGGCGGACTGGCGTTCGAGAAGCGTTCCGACGTCGACATGACTCTGACGGGAGCGAGTTCAACGACGACGATGTCGGGCTTCGATATTGGAGCCAAGGGACTGTCGATGTTCTTCGGAGTCAACGGCCCGTACAGCGACACGAACGGCGACGGCAAGATCGATAGCAAGGACGATATCAATCCAGAAGCGGTCGGGCTGGCGATCTCGAACGTCGACCTGGCATTGACGGTGCTGAAACCCGACGGCGGCACGACGCGCTATATCGGCCTGACGGCGAGTGCGGATGGATTCGAGTTTGTGGGGTCGGACGACTTCCAGCTTGAATCGGGCGCCATTGAGGTTGAATTGAATCTGGCGACGGGACAGGGCGTGACTGCCGCCACGCCGGTTGTTGACTTCTCCGCCTTCAGCGATCCCGATTTCCCCGGTCAACCCGGCTATCACATTGTGACCAGCACGGGCACGTCCGAAGTCTTGAACTATTCCCGCCGTCGCATTCATGCCTCGGCCGACGACGTATTGGTGAATGCCGGCGAGTTCTTGTACGTGAAGGGCAATGTCGCCTTCGATCTTGGAAGCCGCGAGAAGGTCACGATCAATACTGGAATTCCCAGTGGTCTGGGTGCGTTGGCGGCTGACGGGGTGCAGCTCATCAATGACGCGCTCACCGAGTTCGGCGACACGTTGACCGATTTGCGCAGCAAGGTTGACGACGCATTCGACAGTGCCATCGACACAGTCATCGACACGGTGAACGACACTGTGGATTCGGTGGTCGACACGATCGCCGAGAAGATCACGTCGGAACTGCAATCCGCGCTCGCCGACGTCAAGAGCGAAGTCTCCGGACTGGTGAACGATTCACTGACATCCGCGACGTCCGACCTGACCACGATCATGGTCAATGCTTTGCTGGATCCGGTGATCGACGGCATCGCGAATAAGGCGCCTGCCGGTCCGCTGCGGGGCTTGATCAAAACCACGCTCAACCCGGTGAAGGGTCTCATCGCAACCGCGTTGGACAACCTGCTCAAGGACTCCGTGAACGGCGCGATCGATCGCATCACGGGCGCGGTGTCCGGGGCTCTCGAATCGGGCAGCAAGGCCGCTGCGGACAAGATCAAGGTCGAGATTCACAAAGTGCTGGATCCGCAAATCGACCGTATCCGGCGCAAACTGGAGGAACTCAAAGCCAAGCTCGAGGCCAGACTGGCACCCGTCTTCGACCTGCTGAATGCAATCGCGGAGATCCGCATCGGCGCTGATTTTTCCACGCTCCAAGAGATTGAAGTGGATGTCACGACGATCGGAATCAGCAACGCGTCGGCGTTTATCGGATTGCCGCCTAAAGATGGGATCGATTGGACGGACACCAATTCAGACGGCGTCCTTGACAAGTCATTCAATGACCAGGGCGCGATCGGCCTGTACGTGAATGATCTCAACATGGGCTTGGGCCTGTTCAAACCCGTGCTCAGCGACAAGCTGCCGTCGTTTACTGCGGCGAAGATTGGCATCGGGAGCGCCGGTTTTGCGGATGGCGGTGCGGGCATTCTCGAACTGACCGCCAAAGACATTGACGTGCAATTGAACCTCGGCGGTCCGCTGATCCAAGGTCTCGGCCCGCTGTTGGGGAATGCCACAATCGATTTCGTGACCAGCTTCCCGTCCGCGGACGCCGCAACGGACGGGTACGCGGTCGCGACCGGCACCACCAGCGAACCCATTTATCTTGACTTCGACAGTGAACTCATTCGAGCCAGCGTTGCCGTTGCAACAATCCAGATCTCCGAGTTCGTCTACATCACCGGCAACGTCGCCTTCGAGAAAGGGGCGACGAAGACCGTGGCCGTGACGGATGGGTTATTGCCGATCTCGGAAGTCGCCCAGATTGCAGCAGATTTCGGTCTCGTGGTTCCGACCGAGGTCTCGATTCCGGCCACCGGTGCGAAGACCACAAATCTGGAATTCATGACGATTGGCGCGTCGGATGTTTACGCCTTTGTTGGTATGGGTGGGCCCTATTGGACACGGGATGCGAACGACAAGATTGTCCGCCACGCGCAGAGTGACGATGCGGTTGGGTTGGTTGTCGAGGACTTCGATTTTGGTCTGGCGATCATGAAGCCGACCAACCTGGACTTCGCGAAGTACTTCACGCTGGACGCCACCGCGAATCGCATTGAACTGGTTGGTATCGACGGTGTGACGGCCGTTGCCAACGACTTGAAGGTGCAAGTCAATACGTCCAGCCCGAGTGTATACGGCGTCCCGTTATTCCCGGTTGTCGATTTTGCTCACACGCCGGAATTCGCCAGTGAAGAGTTGGTGCTGTTCGACACCAATCGAGACGGCAGGATCACGCGGGGCGAATTGGCCGCGCTGAACAACTCGCTGCCGGCGGCTTCACGATTCGCACCGCTGGCGGGTGTGGCCACGAGCGACACGACGGTTGCCAGGCACGACTACTTGCTGACGGTTCTGGACACGAACGACAACGGCCTGATCGAACTGGACGAGGCCGCGAAGTTGTTGGGCGGCACGAGCGCCGCGTTGGACCGAGTCAAACAGGCTGACGTGGATCGCGACGAGAAGATTGATCCGCTGGGGTACGAAGTCCTCACCGGTGGCGTTCCCATCTATCTGGATATGAGTTCGCCGTTGATCCGAGCCCAAGGGTTCATCGAACTCGATGTGTTCGGCATCGTGACGCTCGTGGGCAACTTTGCATTCGAATTGGGGCCGGTGCAGGAAAACGTCACGATCATCGGCGGCGCGAACGGCAAAACGAAGGACACCGTGAGCACGATGACCATCGGTGCTTCCAACGTGTTTGGCTTCATCGGTTGGGACGGCCCGTATTTCCTCGACGGCAACAACAACAAGCAGATCGACGTCGATGCCGAGGGCAACCCGTTGCCGGGCGAAGTGAAGACAACAGCGAAGGGCATCGCCCTCAACGATTTGAACGTCGGCATCTTCTTGGGCCTGTCCTTGACGGACCTCTTGGATCCCGCCGCGTACTTCGCGTTGGACTTCTCGGTCGAATCGATCAAGACGGTTGGCATCGATTTCATTCAAGCCAATGCCACGCTCGCGGCTCGAATGAATGTCGGCGTGAGTCTGAACGACTTTGCCGTCATCGACTTCAAGAACAGCACGTTCACGGATAGCAACGGCGACCCGTACACCGGCGGTTACCGAGTCAACACGGGCGATCCGGCCAATCCCGTGGTGCTTGGATTCGACGAATTCGTGGTCAATGTTGAAATCGCCGGCGACCTGATCATCAAGAGCGGAAACACGTCCATCGCGCAGATGCTGGGCGTGTTCTTCTTGGAGATTGACGGGCGAGGCTTCAAGTTGTTCGCCACGGCCAGCTTGCTGGTTGGACCCGACATCGGCATCGCATCCAACAAGAAGCCGCTGTTGGGCATCAGCGCTTTGGGTGCCGTGGTCATCAACTCGAGCGGTTTCGCTGCGGACCTGGACATTGACCTTGGTGTCAACATAGCCGGTCTCAGCGTGGACGTGTCGGCGCGAGTTCTCATCAACACGACCGGTATCGACCAGGAGATCGTGCTGCCGGGTCGCATCGTGGACTTCATCATTGCTTCGAAGGACCGAGGCAACAGTTTGGCGGCCAGTCTGCTGAGTCGGCTGGCCACGCGAGATGAGACGCGATTCTATGTGATCAAAGGCGTGGCGCCGGACATCACCAACGTGACCACGGTGGACAATCTGCTCTCGGGTCGCGGACCGATCACCTACACCGGGTCGACGCACTATGTCACGGCGGTCATTCAGGGCAAGTTCGACTTCCTCGGGTTCGCGAAGGGTCGAGGCACCGCGGGAATTTCGATCAGCCCTTCGAAGTTCCAGCTCTACACGGACCTGAGTTTCGGCATCGGCGTTTCAGGGATCGCCCTGAACTTCGACGCAGTCGGAATCATGGAGGTTTCGAGTCAGGGGCTGTACCTGTTCGTCGATGTGTCGATGGACGCCAAGCTCACAAGTTTGCTCCAAGTGAAAGCCAACGGCAAAGTTCTCGTCGACACCCGAGGGGTGACCGACGTCTTCAGTCTGCAACTCAACGGCGGTCTGACAATTGCGAGTGTCTTGACGATCAATGGCTCCTTCTCAATCGATGTCGGCGTCGGTGGTCCGAACACGTGGCGAGTGGGGATGAACCTGAATGGAAAACTTGGGCCGATCAGCATCGATGCGGGTGGGTGGATTCAATCGGACGGGCAGTTCAGCTTGTCCGTGGGCGGCGGACTGTTTTTCGGAGTGACCGGATTCTCGATCTCGGGACGTGTTGACGGCACGGTCAGCCTGATCAAGTCTGGCACGAATTACAAATACGAACACGGCGACACTTACACGCTGACCGTTCAAGTGACAGGCAGCGTCAGGCTAACAATTGTCGGCATCGGCATCGGGGCGTCGGTGACGCTTGGTGGAACGGCCGTCTTCGGCAGCAGCACGACGCAACTCAAACTGTACGCCCGAGGGTGTGTGGATCTGTGGATCACAAAAGCGTGTGGTGGCGGAACAATTGCCACCATCACGATTCCGGGAAGCATTTTCCCGTCGCCGCCTCCGAGGCTCGCGACATTGGATGGCGGAAAACTCGAACTCAATGTCGGCGACGACAAAGATCGCCGTACCGTGGCGAAGACGGTCACTGCCGAGGAATACCAGTTGACGGATCTCGGTGGCGGTAAGGTCATGGTCGACGCGTTCGGGTACTCGGAAGTGTTTGAAGGCGTGACGTTGATTACCGGAGACTTTGGTTCCGACAACGACACGCTGACGCTCACGTCCGGATTTTCAGTTCCTGTGGTCGCTAGCGGTGGCTCCGGCAACGACAAGTTCACGTCGGATGGCAGCGGGAGCGTCGAATTCGACGGCGGCGAGGGCAAGGACACACTCATCGGTGGGTCTGGAGCCGACACGATGAACGCCGGCGGCGGAGACGACTACATCGATGGTGGCAAAGGCGCGGACCGTGTGGATGGTGGCTCGGGCAATGACGTGATCTTTGGAATCGTGCCGGACCTCGCTGGTGATGTCATCGTTGGTGGATCCGACACGGACATCCTTGAGGTACGCGGCACCGCTGCCGCTGACGTCATCACGCTCTGGCGTGAAAACGGCAAACTCAAGATCTCGGCCAACGGCGGAGCCGCGACCACGGTCAGCGGGTCTGAAACCGTGGTTGTTGTTCCTGGGGAAGGCGCGGACAGCGTTCTCCTCAGTGGTGATCTCAGAACCTCGGGACCGTCGCCGGAAGTCAAAATCAGCCTGCAAGAAGACACGGCTGCCGTGGATACGGTGACGATCACGCTGCACGAGTCAACCGACACAATCACGCTCACCGGGAGTCAGCAACCTGGGATCTCGTCCTTGCAACCGATCGCCGTGGGCATGCAACCGGCGACCAATCTCGCCGCCGTTCCAACCACCACGGCGACTTGGGTTCAAGGTCAGACCACGGTGATCTCGTCTACCGACGCCGGGGATCTCATCCAGATCAATGCTCTCGGCGGGGCCGACAACATCGTGATCCCGAGTCTCGTGGCGAGAACTCAGATCAACGGCGGCAATGACGCGGACCGCATCGCGGTGGGCAGTAACGCCACCAGCACCACGAACAGCGGCGGCAACTTGAACGCCATCGGTGCCTTGTTGACCATCAACGGAGACGCTGCGTCCGACGTGTTAAGTCTGGACGAAACCGGCGAAAGCGCGGCCAACACGGGCACGTTGACGGCGACGACACTGACCGGCTTGGGAATGACCGGCAGCATTACTTACGGCACCGTCGAGACCGTGAATCTCGGGCTGGGCTCGGGCGGCGATACGATCGCCATCAATGGTTCGAGTGTCAGCACCTCGACGAACATCAACGGCAACAGCGGCGGCGACATCTTCAACGTGAAGTCCATCAGCGGTCCGACGACGCTCAACGGTGGCAACGATGCCGACACCTTCAATGTCGGCAGCAGCGGCGACCTGAACAGCATCGGTGGCCTGCTGACCATCAACGGTGACGGAAGCGGCGGCGACAAGCTGTACGTGACCGACACCGCCGACAACTCGGCAAACTCCGGCACGCTGACTCCCACGACGATTTCGGGGCTGGGGATGTCCGGCAGCGTCGCTTATCAGACCGTCGAGACTTTGGAGATTTCGCTTGGCGGAGGCGGCAACACATTCACGATCAACAACACCACGACAGGACTTTCGGGTCCGACCATTTTGAATACCGGTAGCGGTGCCGATGTGGTCCACATCAACAACGTGACGAACGGGTTGCGAGCCAACGGCCAAGGATCGAGAGACATCTTCAACGTCGTCGGCACGGGTGTCGGCAGCACGACGACGCTCAATGGTGATGACGGCAACGACATCTTCAACGTGCGTTCGATCGACGGACTGACCACGGTCAATGCGGGTGTTGGCAACGACACCGTCAATGTCGGTAGCAAAGCCGCAGGCAGCCTGGCTTCGCCGAATAACAACAGTGGCGGAAACCTGAACGGCATCGATGTGCTGTTGACGGTGAACGGCGACGCTTCGACCGGCGATGTGCTGAATATCGACAGCACCGGCAACAGCGCGGCCAACGTCGGCACGTTGACTTCGACGAGTATCACCGGCTTAAACCTGTCGAGCGCCGGAATCACTTACGGCAGCTTTGAGGCCCTGAATATCTCGCTCGGAACGGGCGGAGACAGCTTCACGATCAACAGCACTCACGCGGCAACCGGCCTTGAAACCACGACGCTGAATTCGGGTGCGGGGCAGGACACGGTCGACGTCATCCAGACTCACAGTACGACCACCCTCAATACCGGCGCCGACGATGACTTGATTCGACTGACGGACATCGGCGCGTTGCTGAACGTCAACGGCGGTGCCCCTGGACGCCCCGTTGACGCTGAAGCCCCCCAAACAATTCATGACCGCCTGATCGGAACAGATTATGGGGATGTATGGCGGCTAATCGGTGAGAACGCTGGTCGAGGCGAAGTCGGTTCCACGGCGAAGCCAGTCGTGTTCACAGGAATCGAAGACCTGACTGGCGGAAGCGGCAACGACGAGTTTCTTGTCAGTGACGGCGCGAGTCTGTCCGGAGTCATCGACGCCAAAGGTGGTAACGACACGTTCGACTTGACCGATTATTCGACATCAGTGACGGTCGATCTTGAATTGCGGGACACATTCAATCGTTCACGCTTCGGCATGGTAAATGTTGAAACCGTGATCGGTGGTCGCAGCAGTGACCGACTCGAAGCCTACAACGCTGTCGAGAACCGTTGGGATGTGAAACAGGACAACGGCGGACACCTGACAACCGGCCAATTCGAAATCGACTTCTCATCGTTCGAGAACTTGATCGGCGGCAGCGGAACCGACACGTTCATCCTGAACGATCGGAATGCGGTCAGCGGCTTGATCGCAGGCATCGCGCCCCCACTCCCTCCTGACACAACGAGTGCTGCGGATCACGAAACGACGAACGATGCGGACGACGATTTCGTCACGTATGACTCGGGCGTCATCGGCGACTACACCGGTACCAGTCGACCTTGGACGGTACCAGTGACGGTGGACCTGGCGGCCGGCACCGCGACTGGCATCGGCGGCACCGCGACCTACACGATCAGCGGCATTGAATGGATCACCGGCGGCAAGGTGAGCGACACGCTGACGGGTGACGAGGAAGGCAACGTGCTGGTCGGCGGTCTCGGCAACGACACAATCCGAGGCAACGGCGGCAACGACATTCTCTGGGGCGGCGTGGAGGTAGTAACGCCTGACAAGTTCGACCTCAACAATGACGAAAACTTCACGGCTCCACCGCTGTGGAATGAAGCGTTCAATGCGACCGCCGAACTCACCGTTACTGGCGATTACTCGCTGACCATTGGTGCGTTCAAAATCAACGGGGCAACTGTCTCCGCCACGACGCCAATCGCGTTCTCGTTCAACGCCACTGCGGCCGTGATTCAAGCCGAACTGGAAAAAACCATTGGCGTCGGCCGAGTGACGGTCACGGACGTTTCCGAGCAGCAAGCCCTCACGGCGAACGCAGCCGGCGGCACCAACAAGGTCACCGTGACAAACGGGTTGCAGTTCGCGATCGGAAAAGCGGTCACTGTTGATGACGGCAACTCGCCGCCCGAATCCTTCACGATCACCGCAATTTCCGGCAACACGCTGACACTTTCGGGCAACTTGAGCCAGGACTTCACGGTTGCTCAACAGGCGACCTTGAGTATCGGTCCGGTACGGAAGCAGATCAGCATTGATCGGCCCGTGCAGCCCGTGCTGTCCGTCGGCAGTGGTGCATCGATCAAGAACGCGGCGGCGCGTTTTGGTTACACGCCGGCGGTGTTTGCCGGGGCCTCACACGACGGAACCTTTGGCAGTCAGGGCGAGTCGGACGGCAACGATGTTATCGATGCGGGAGCCGGGATCGACTTCGTCTTCGGCGGCACGGGACATGATGCGCTCAACGGTGGCAATGACGCGGACTATGTCGATGGCGGCGTCGGACTCGATCTGTTGCGAGGTGGCGACGGCGACGACCTCGTGCGTGGCGGTGCCAACAACGATTTGTTGGACGGCGACGGTGGGCTCGATCAATTGTACGGCGAAGGCGGGCGCGACTCGCTGTACGGTGGAGCCGGCGACGCCACGGGAACGCAACTGGGGCAACGACTGTTCGGCGGCAGCGATACGGACTTTCTGTATGCCTATGCTCCGACGTTGGACACGGACAAGGGTTCCGGCGAGCCAAGCAAGTTCGGTGACGAAATGCACGGCGGTTCGGCCGGCGACTGGCTGTACGGCAACCTACGCAAGGACACGCTGGTCGGTGACAGCGGCAAGGATTTCCTCGGCGGTGATTATCTGGCCGGCAATATCGTGTCGGGGATTTCGCTCGATGCTCGGCGCAACAGTCTGGCCGACATTGACGGCGGGGCGGACCTGCTCATCGGCGGGACCGGGCAAGACACGCTTCGCGGCGGTGGCGGAAACGACGCTTTGTGGGGTGGTAGTGACACCGACGAACTGGAAGGCCAGGACGGCGACGATTCGCTGTACGGCGGTAGCGGCATCGACATCATGTATCTCGACGTGTTCCGAGATTACACGACGTTCAACGACTCGTTCGACGGCCACGGCGACGACAACCCGCTGGATGCGGAGATCGTTAAGGACGACAACGCGATCGATATCCTGATCATCCCCGGCACCGAGGGGGACGACACGATCTTCTTGAGACGGGATGAGTCGAACGCCAACAGATTGCTCATTGACTATCAGACACCGCAAGACGCCACGCCGCGTGTCTTGACGGCAAAATGGCGAGACGGCAACAGCATTCTGGTTGAGCAATTCCGCATCGCGGGACTGAGCGGCAACGATCGCATCGAGTTCGCGGCCGGCGATCTGGCACCGGACTTCTCGTCGCTGGCGGCTCGGACGGACGAGTTCGTGACGATGATTGACGGCGGACCGGGCAGGGACACGCTGATCGGAACGAACGGCCGGGACCGGATTGACGGTGGGGTCGGCAGCGACTTGCTGTTCGGCTTCGGCGGCGACGATCGGTTGGCGGGCGACAACGGCGACGGCAGCGGAGCCGACCATGACGTGCTGTACGGTGGCGAAGGCCACGACGATCTACTCGGCGGACTTGGGACCAACGAACTCTACGCCTGGTCGGTCGATCCAAGAATCACGAACTCGTTCGACACGCAACTCGGGTTCAAAACCGGCCAAGTTGCGGCGGCAATCCCACCGGACTCCGCGACGCCGACAAGCTATACCCAGATCGGCAGCAAGATCGCGCCTGCGAACGGCATTCTCACTCACGATTCGGTCGTTCTGTTCCGCACGGCGAGCGGCGCGGACTTCGTGAAAGTTGTCGTCACAGCCGGTAGCACCGACGGGACGCAGCCGGAAACCGATGGGTCTTTCGAGCCGAACACCGTGGTGGCCCATTTGGTGGAGGACATCCAGAAGGCCATTGATGGGACAATCCTCAAGGGCAAGGTGACGGCTTCCGCCGTCGGAAATGTCACGGACGGCTACAAGGTGCAATTCACCGCCGATGCCACGGTGGCTGGCGTGACCGCCCTGGACATGCAAGTGCGAACATTCGGCGTGTTCGTCGATGCGAACGGTCATATTTCGGCGACTGGCGACGAACTCGAAGATACCGGCTTGAACCGCACACTTGGTAATTCGCGCAACGATCACTTGTACGGCGGCACGGGCATCGACTTCTTGTACGGCAACGGTGGCAAGGACACGCTGTACCGCACGGACGGCAGCACGTTCGAGTCGATGGACGGCGGAGCGGCCGGCGACGAATGGAAGGAATACGCCAAGGAAAGCGACAAGGTCTGGTATGTCGGCGGCACGGACGCGGACGACACGATCGACGTGAACTTCGTGACCGAACCAGGATTGCTGGGCAATCACCATCTCATCACGCGGCTGACGGAAAACAACGGGTTGGTGTCGTTCTCGGCTTCCGTACGATTGGACTTCAACGCCAAGGACAGTTCCGGCAAGCCGATTTGGGACGCGGACGAAAAGGTCGCCGATCTCGGAAAACTGAAACTTCTCACGGGCGAAGATGTCGCCGGTTCGGAGAACGAAGCTCCTCCGAGTGAGTCCGACACGTTATTCCAAACCAAGACGTTCAACGCGAAGCAAGAAGCCGACGAAATCATCAGTGGCTTGTTGCCGCCGGAAGGGGACTTCTTGGCGATTATCGTGGACGCACTCGGTGGCCGCGACACGATCACAATCGGCCCCACGGTACAAAAGACCGTTTGGATCGACGCGGGAGCGGGCGACGACCGAGTCGAGATTCAGGGTGGGCGGGCGATCCTCGTTGATCAGACCGAACTCTTGTTCGATCACCGCAATGACTCGATCGCGAACGCCTTCCCATTGGCATTGCCATCCGCACCGGCCAGCATCGACCGACCGGCCATCGTGGTCGGCACGATTGATGCGCCGCTGGATGGACGTCTGCCGCTGGATAGCGACGCAGGTCGGGCCGAGTTCCAATTGGCGGTCAATGGTGCCGGGGGCGTCAAAGTCACGGTGACCCGAGACGCCACGCTGGGCACGGACGGCAGCAACCGCAATCAGTCGTTGGCGGATCTGGTCAGCGATCTCAATGCGGCTCTGACGACGGCGGGTGTCGGCGATGCCGTTCAAGCGGGTCTGTCGGGCAACCGCGTCACGCTGCAAACGGTCGAAACCGGTAGCTCGGCTTCGCTGCGGATCCTGTCGCCGAATCGCGAAGCGGTGTCGTGGGGACTGGCAGCCACCTCGTTGATTCAGGGCACGACGACCACGTCGCAAAACGTGAAGTTCACCGGCCTGACGCTCGACAACCCCGAGGACTTGGATTTCTACCGCTTCACGATTCCGAATGTAGCCGATCTCGATCTCACGAACGCGAAACTGCACATCGACAGCGCGTCCGAGTTGGACAAGTTCGAATTGACGCTGCTCGACGTGGCTCCGCGTCCTGCCGTCGGCACAATCACGCAAGGGACGACGACACATGTCTTGTCGCTGAACGGCGCAACCAGTGGCACATTCAAATTGCAGTTCGGAACCAGCAAATCCGCCGTGTTGAACTCCAACGCCACGGCGGCCGATGTCAAAGCCGCACTCGAAACGGTCACCGACGTGGTGGCATCCGTCAGCGGTCTCGGGACCAACGAGGTGCCGTTCCGCATCAACGCAACGCAGGTGTTCGCTCCCAGCACCACAATCAACACCGTGATCACGATGACGGTTGTCGAGGACTCGTTGACGGATTTATCCGGGGCGGTTACGCCATCGATCAGCGGCACGCCAACCAACGAAGTGCAATTGCTCACTCGCGGAGATGTCGCACTCGGGAAATTCAGTCTGAAATTCGACGACGGTTCTACAAATGTCACTCCACTCATCAATGCGAGTTCGGCGACTGTTGTTGCGGGCTTCGCGACCGGTAGCCCTGAAGCAATTCGCCAGGAAATCAAAGTTGCGATCGAAGGGCTCAACGCAGGTCAGATCACGGTTTCTGTCACGGGCGACGGCACGGCGGAGCAGCCTTGGCAAATCGAATTCACCACGCCTGCCGGAACCGACGTCGCATCGCTGAGTCTCGTCGACGACTACTTCAACGCGGTCCGGGACGACTCAGATGCCGGCGGCACGGAAGACCGCTCCCCAGTTGCCTATTGGCGACTCGGCGAAGCGAGTGGCAACGTCGCACGAGACAACTCGGGATCGTCCACAGTTCACAACGCGCTCTACTTCAACGGACCAGAATTGGGCCAGCCTGGCGCATTGGCGGCCGCCGATACAGCAGTCACGTTTGACGGAGCAAACGACCTTGTCTACGTGCCGAGTTCCGGGCTAGGCCATGAATTGAACTTTACGACGGCAATGACTGTCGAAGCTTGGATTCGCGTGGACGCGTTTGACCGCGATTATCAAGCCATCGTCACGAAAGGTGACAGTGCGTGGAGTTTGCAACGTTTCGCGAATACTGATCGTGTTTCATTCGATACGACCATCAAGCTGCCTGATAATTCGACGACCAAGCTCTCATTGGCGGGCAATCGTTCGGTCAACGACGGCCAATGGCACCATGTCGTGGGAACGTTCGACATCAATTCGGGAATCGCAACGAAGCGCATCTATATCGACGGTCGCCTGGACGCCGAAGAAGCGACGTCCATCACTGGAACGCTGAACCCAACCATCTATTGGGTAATCATTGGCGACAACCATGAGCGACTGTATAGCCGCTCATTCGAAGGGGCCATTGACGAGGTTGCGTTATACGGTGCGGCGCTCGGTGAGGATGAAGTCGCGTCGCATTATCGAACTGGTCTCGACCGCTTGGTTGACCAAGAAAACGAAGTCCTGCCCGATTTCCCCGATACGACAGCCAGTCGCAACGAAACCGTTGCCTCCGCGTATGGCTTCCGCAGCATTCAGTCGCTGACCCAGATCAGCGGTTTGACATTACATGATAAAGATGACGTGGACCATTACCGCTTCTCGCTGGTACGGCCCGGCATCGCGTCGGACAAGATCGACGTCGCAGTGAGTCAAGCCGAGTGGGATGTCGATGTGCAACTGCTGACTCCCGGCGGCGTCGTGGTGAAAACGCTCAACGTCGCAAGTCCCGGCGGCACGACAACCGTCAATTTGGTCAACGTTCCCTCGGGCGATTACATCTTGCGGGTGGCACAGTCCTACTTCTTCACCGGTTCGGTCGAGGTCGCCTCGGGTGTCGTGACTTTGACAGGCGGCACATTCCCGAGCTGGGCGGCTGATGGGGAAGTTGTTGTCGGCGGAAAAAGCTACACCGTGAAGACACGAGACTCGGACACACAGGTCACGCTGGACAATCTGGCGGTGAACGCGGTTGCCGGTACTCCCTTCAAGCTTGGAAGACGGCCCGGCTCGGCACTTTACGACCTACGGCCCGATATCGGCTCGACAACGCTCGGTGGCGTGACGGGCGAAGTGGCCTACGGAGCACTGGATCTGTCCGGTCGAGCCGGCAACAGCCTGTCGCTCGCCAGTCTGCAAAAAGGCCGAGAGTATGTGCTGAAAGTGAAGTCGACCAATCGAATTCCGACGATCTACGACATCACTTTCGAATTCGATCTCACCGGCGAGGTGGTCGAGAAAAGCTATGCCCAGACAACGAATGCGGTTCGTCGCGACGTGATTCTCGGTGGTGAGGGCCACGACATCCTGATGGGTGGTCCGGGCGAGGAATGGATCTTTGGCGGACCGGGCGACGACGTCATTTCCGGTGGACTGGACCGGCAAGCCAGCGACTTGTTGTTCGGTGGTGACGGCAACGACACATTCCAGCTCATTCCGGATGGCTTGCCCACGATCAAGGGCAGCACCGAGACCTTCCTGCCGACGTCCGTCGACCGCATGGACGGCGGGCCAGGGACGGATCGCGTGCTGTACTTCGGCGGCGACCGCGACCGACTCGGCCGTCCCGTCAATGACTTCGCCGCGTTCCGCTACAACACCGGACTGCATCGCTACGAGCTGTCGACTCTGGTGTGGGACATCGCGAACCAGACATTCACTCCAGGTTCGGGCGAT
>JAQBZS010000059.1 GCA_027622115.1 Planctomycetota bacterium
GCCGAGGAATGACTGTCGTAGCCGAACCAAAGTCTGGCGACTTCGGCTACACCGAGCCAAAGTCTGGCGACTTCGGCTACACCGAGCTGCGACAGCAATTGATCGGTCGCTAAGATCGATGCATCATATTTGGATGCATGCGGAAGGTTAGTAGCCTGTGCCACGGATTGTTGCCTTGTTGAAACTTGTCGTGCTGAAACTTTCCGTGTCGAAACAGAGTCCTCAAACGAAGAGGTCGAGTCGTATGAAGGTCACTCGCGCAATTCTGATCGCGGTCGTGTTGATCTGCTTCGCGGGACTTGGCGTGCAGGCTCAAACCAAGCTTCCGCTGCGCAATGTCATCGACACGCACGTCGAAGCCGCGTGGAAGAAAAACAACATCACTCCGGCGACGGCGTCGTCGGATGCGGAGTTTCTTCGCCGAGTCCATCTCGACCTGCTCGGAGTGATCCCCACCCACGACGACGCCGCAGCATTTCTCGACGACACCGCCGCCGACAAACGCGAGAAACTGATCAACCGACTGTTGGAACATCCTCGATACGGTGTCCACCAATCGGATGTCTGGGACATGGTGTATTTCGGTCGCAATCCGCCGGGATACGGCACCGACAAACGCGAGGGATTTCAAGATTGGTTACGGGATCAGTTTCAGAAAAACAGGCCCTACAACGAATGGGTCAAAGCGATCTTGCAAGCGGACGGCAACACGGTTGAAGACGGCGCGCCGATGTTTTTCGTGCAATACAAGAGTCGCCCCGAAGACGCTGCGGAAGCCATCACGCAAAAGTTCCTGGGCGTTCAATTGCAGTGTGCGCGTTGCCATGACCATCCCTTCAAGCCGTGGACGCAACTGGATTTCTATGGGGTCGCGGCGTTCATGGCTCGGTTGCGAGTCGTGGATGTCGGCACGAAGAATAAAGTCAAAGCCTATGCCATCGGCGAAATGAATACGGGAGACGTGCTCTTCACCGGCCCGGCCTCCGAACAAACGCCGGGCAAGAAGGGCCAACCGGTCAAACCCAAGTTCCTCAACGGCGATGCGTTGACCGAGCCGGAATTGCCCAAGGACTTCGAGGAGCCTCGGAACTTCGCTTCCGGCAAGATGCCGCCCAAGCCGAAGTTTTCTCGCAAGAACGAATTGGCGAATTGGATCACCGACGCGAAGAACCCCTATTTCGCCCGAGCCGCCGCAAACCGAATCTGGCCTCAATTCCTGGGCAAGGGCGTCGTAAACCCGATCGACAACTTGGGCAAAGAGAATCCGCCCAGCCACCCCGAATTGTTGGACGCGTTGTCCGCCGAATTCGTCGCGCACAACTTCGACCTGAAGTGGCTCATCCGCGAAATCCTCAACAGCAAGGTCTATCAGCTTTCATCGACGGGTTCGTCGGTCGACGATGCCCATCCGCTGTGGTACGAACGAGGTCGTTATCGCCCGTTGTCCGCCGAAGAATTGCTGGAGTCCTGGGTGTTGGCCGCCGGTTACGACAGGGTACTGGAAGTGTCCAATCAGCAACCGAAAAGTCGGTTTCAGATTCGTGGCATCACCTGGGATTACATTCGCCGATTCTTTGGCCGACCGAACGACGGTGTGGGCAATTTCCAGGGCGGCATGCACGAGCATCTCTATCTCAACAACGGCCAAGTCCATACATTGATTTCAAGTAGTTCAGGCGGACTGAAGCAGGTTCTGACCGACTCAAAGGATTCGTGGGAAGTGCGAGTCGAACGGATGTACGTTCAAGTTCTATCGCGACGTCCGACGAAGCAGGAATCGGAACGCTTCGTGGCCCATTTGATCGCTCCAGACGACCCAGACGGTCGGTTGCACGATGCGATTTGGGCTTTGATGACGTGCAGCGAATTTCGATTCAATCATTGAGTTTGTTCTCCACAATTAAACGGCCTTTGCAAACACCGCAGGCACCAGGAGCGACGAATGCACAATTCATGTCCAACTCACGAACACCTTGATCGTCGCACCTTGCTCAAGGGGTCGCTCGCCACGGCGGTCGGTGGTTCGGTGATGAATTGGGGCGGTCTGTTTCATTCGGACGTGATGGCGGTCGAAGTCGCGAAGAAGCAGAAGCGCTGCATCCTGATTT
The DNA here is from genome assembly GCA_027622115.1 of Planctomycetota bacterium. Classification (GTDB taxonomy): domain Bacteria; phylum Planctomycetota; class Planctomycetia; order Planctomycetales; family Planctomycetaceae; genus JAQBZS01. The sequence goes on from JAQBZS010000059.1 coordinate 2,109, forward strand.
GGTTGAACGGTGGTGCCAGTCAGTTTGAAACATTCGACATGAAAGTCGGGCGGCCGAATGGTGGGTTGTTTCGGGAAATCTCGACCAACGTCGCCGGCACGCGGATCTGCGAACTCATGCCCGAGATCTCGCGGCGAATGGATAAGCTGGCGGTGATCCGGTCGATGCATACGTCGCAAATCGACCACTCGGGTGGCATCTATTTGATGCACACGGGTTATCAGCCGGCGGCCAACGTGCGGTTTCCGGAAATTGGAGCCATCGTGGCGAAGTATTGCGGTAGCGGCGATTCGGACTTGCCGAACTTCGTGAAGATCTCGTCCAACGGCAACGCCGGCGCGGGATTCCTGGGGCCGAAATACCAGCCGTTTAATCTCGACCGCGATGGCAGGTTGCCGACGTTTTCCACGTCGAATCTGGCATCGGAAGTCGAGTCTCGCCGACACGGCTTGCGTGACTTCGTGGAGGAATCGTTCGCGAAGCACAACAAGGCCGAACCCGCTCGGATGCATCGCGAGTCGTATGAACGGGCGCGGCGGCTGAACAATGTCCGCGACCAGTTTCAAGTGGATGCGGAGTGGGAGAAATACCGCGAAAAGTATGGCGACACGAAAATCGGCCGCCGCATGATGATGGCTCGGTGTCTTGTGGAATCCGGCGTGTCGTTCGTTGAAGTCGGCCAGAGTGGTTACGACACCCACGCCGACAACTTCGAGGGACACAAGTCTTTGGTCCCCAGCATGGAGCACGCCTGGGGCGCGTTGCTGGATGATCTCGGCGAACGAGGCCTGCTGGAGGACACCCTGGTGGTGTGGATGGGTGAAATTGGCCGCACGCCTCGGATCAACAATCGCAGCGGTCGAGATCACTATGTCCGCAATTGGTCGGCAGCGCTGGCCGGTGCAGGCGTGAAGGGTGGTTTGGTGTATGGCGAGTCCGACAAGGACGGCGTGAACGTGAAAAACAATCCGGTCACGGAAGGCGATTTCTTCGCCACGATCTACACGGCTTTGGGTGTCGACCCCGCGACGGAAAACTACTCGGGCGTGCGACCGATCCCACTGGCACCGTTCGGCCACAAGGTCGTGAAGGATCTCATCGCCTGAGTCTGATTCTCAACGTGAATCCGGTTCGGGAAGTAGGCCGGAACAAGCTCCGCGCAGTTCCGGCACGGACTGCGCGGAACTTGTTCCGGCCTACTACAAAGCACACGTTCGAGAGGGTCGGATCCCTTTCAGGAATCTCTACTCCGTCGTTCACCGAAGTGGTGGCTGAATGGACAATTGGGCTACTTAAACAGTCAGACTGAGGGGAAGCAGAGATGAGGGCACGAATCTGCGTAATGCTGAGTATCTGCATCTGTTTGTTGGGTTTCTTGGGATGCGAGAAATCGTCGTCCGTTGGAACTTCGGCGAAGTCGGATGAATTATCTCAGGAACTGGCGTTGGCGATGGCGCGTTTGAAGTCTCTGGAACGCAAGCAGGCCTCGATGCAGGCCGACTTGTTCCCGATCTACCAGATCAAACCGCAGGCGGAAAAAGCGGTCACGACCGTGCAACAGGCGGTGCAAGAGGTGAAGTCCGTTATGGCGGACTTGACCAGCGCTCAGGGCCAGCTGATGGCGGCGCAAAAGGAAATCGAAGCGCTGAAGGAGCGAGTCACCGCGAGTGAAAAGGCCATTGAGGAAAACAAGAAGTCCGTCACTGCCGCGCTGAAAGTCCTGCAAGACAAGGATGTGGAACTGGGAAAGCAAGACGCAACCATCGAAGCCGCACTGAAGTCGGTCGAACAAGAATCGATCGAGGGACGTAAGGCTTTGGCCGAAAAGGACGCGTCGCTCGACAAGCAGGATATTGCGATTCTGACAATGATGAAGGCGGTTGAAGAAACCGCCAAGCAGGTACGGGTCAAGCTCATGGGCAACGTCAACACGGACGACCCTGCGGAAGTGAAACCCAAAGAAGCGAAGGCCCAAAAGCCGAGTGCATCACCCACGCCCACGTTTGATGTGATGCTGCGGACAGTGGAACAAGCGGCCAAGGAGGAACGGCTCAAGCTGAACCAAAAAGATGCGGCGCTCGACCAGAAAGACGTGGCGATCGAAGCCGAACTAAAAAAGGTCGAAGGCTCTGCAAAAGCCGAACGGAGCAAGCTCGCCGAGAAAGACCAGTCGCTCGATCGACAAGATTTGGCGATTTTGACCGTGATGCAAACCGTGGAAGAGACCGCGAGACTTGAGCGGCTCAAGCTGATCGAAGATGCCAAACCGCCGAAGCCCGGAGTGAAAGGTGATGCAGTCCAGCCTGCTGCGACAGCCGATGTCGAGTCGGCAGCGGCACCCGTCACGTTTAACGTGTTGTTGAGGGCAGTCGAACGAGCGGCGAAAGAAGAGCGATCGAAACTGCATCAACGGGATGCCGAGTTGGATCGCAGCGATGCGTCCATCACCGCAATCCTCAAAGGCGTCGAAACAACCGCAAGAGCGGAACGCACGAAGCTGGCGGAGAAAGATGCGTTGCTCGAAAAACGCGACATCGCAATCGAGGCCATGCTCAATGTGGTCGAATCGGCGGCCCGAGATGAACGGCTCAAGCTTGCACGGACCACTGACATCTTGAACCAACAAGACGTCACCATGCTGGTGATGTTGCAGGATGTCGAGGGCGCGGCGAAAGCAGAACGATTGAAGTCCGAGAAGGACGCGGAACCGGCGAAGAAGCCGCTGAACGACGCAAAAGACGCACTGGAGAATCCCAATCCCAAGAAGATCGGAAACGCGAAAAGCCCTGCGCCGAAGACCGAGCCCCAGACATTCGAAACCTTGTTGCAAGCTGTCAAGGCGGCAGCGACTGCGGAACGAGTCAGTTCGGCGCGCGCGTTCGCCGAGTTGGTTGCCCAAGACAAATTGCTGTTGGCGAAGTTGCAGGCTTCCGAAAAGGCTGCGATGGAAGAACGGGCGAAGCTGCACGAGCAGTTGACGAAGCTGAGCGAACAAGATGTGTCGATTCTCAATTTGGTCAAGAGTCTTGCGGAAGTTCCGACGCGAAGGACGGATGACGTCGGCAAGCCCAAGGACGAAAAAGAGACTCGTTCAGACGGTGAATCGTCGACCGATAATCGATTCACCACGTCCAACGTGCTTTCAGTCATTGAGGTCGCGGTCATCGGTTGTTCTTCGGTGGTGGGCGTCCCATTTTCCACCGCGTTGCACATCGCCGATTCCAGTCGTCTCGTCTCGGACGATGACAAGCCCGGCGACGTGAAATCCAAGCCGGCTCAAGTTGACAACAAGAAAACTGCGACACCGAAGACCGCCCCACCGAAAGAGGAACCCTCCAAGCCGGATAGCTTCGAACAACTGCTGGAAAAAGTAAAAAAAACGGCCACCGATCAACGGAAAGCCCAGCAAGATTCGAGTACGAAACTCAAAGGTGTGATTCGAACGTTGGAAGGCTTGGAAGGCGAGGACCGCGGCATCATCAAGCAGATTGCCTTACATGAAAAACGCCTCGATGCGCTGGAACAAATCACGGTGATCAAGACGGAATTGGCGGCCGAACGAGGTCGCACCACCGATTTGGTCACGCGGGTGAAGAGCTTGGAAGACGGCGGCAAATTGCTGAAGACTCGCTTGGATGCACTCGCCGCGATCGGCAACAACAAGAAGGATCCGGCGATCATCGCGGCCGGTGAACTTCTGGTTCGACGAGTCACGGTCGTTGACGCCGAATCGAATCCGATCCTCGTGCTGGACGGGTCGGACCGTGTACCGAGCATTGCTTTTCATCCGAAAGATGCGCGTAAACGTGTGAGCATGGTGCCCGGTCTGGTTTCCGGCGGCCTAGCGATTGAGTCGCGGAATGGGCGCTTTTTGTTTTTGAATCGCTGACCGGATGAATCATTTGCAGTTTGGGTATCGAATGCATCGTTGGACGGTCAGCCCGACGTAACCACCGTCGCCTAACGGTGGATGCGGTGCTGCAAAACCACCGTCTGGCGACGGTGGCTACAACGACTCACCCTTGATTGACCGCTGACACTTTCTTGATTGACCGCAATGAATCGTCACATCGGAGATTTGCAATATGTTTAAGCGTTTGAAGATCAGAACATTGATTATCGGGATGGTTTGCTTCTTCGTGGTAACCACCGCCGCGTTGTCCGTGTACAGCATTTTTCGAGTCAATCAGTTTGGCGAACGGATTTCGCGGCTCAGCAATGTCGAGCTGCGATTGGCTCGTCTGATTGGCGAAATCGGTGCGAAACAAGTGGAACAAGAGTTGGCCGTTCGCCGCGGGATGCAATTCGCGGTCGAAGGCAACATGCAGTCGTACGGCGAAGCTCAAAGTGAATTCGAGGGCCTGGGAACCACCATCGACAGCAAATACGCGGAAAGCGAGCAAGTCCTTCGCACGGCCCGCGCGCAGTCGTCCTCCGACGACGACCGCGACGCGTTGGGTGAAATGCTCACCAGTCTTTCGGGCTTGCACCAATCGCACTCCGACTTCGAAGTCGAGACCATGACGATGCTGGGCAAAGTGCGATCAATGATTCGGCAGTCGATGGCGGCCGGTGAAAAGCAGAATACCGACGCAACCTTGAATTCAACGGTCCAACAGTTTCTGGGCACGATCACTTCTTCGGGCACCAAGACGTATGAAGCGTTGGGCAACGTCCGCCGCATGGTGTCTTCGTTGACGGAAGCCAATGTTGGTGCCGCGGATCAATTGGTGGGGTTGTCGCGCACACATTTGCAGTTCGGCGGAATTGCGATCGTCCTCATCGGATTTGTCTCCGGTGTGTTGATTGCACGTTCAATCGTCACGCGACTGCACGCCACGGTGTTGGCGGTGCGTCAGGCTTCCGAAGGCGACCTGCAAGCCAAGGTCGTGGTCACTCGCGACGACGAAATTGGTGATGTCGGACTCGCGATCAACACGATGCAAGAGACTCTGGCCGAAGTCACGCGAGTGGCCACTGCCATTTCCGAAGGCGACTTGACCGTGAATCCGCCGTTGCGTTCCGATCGAGATTCGCTCGGCCTGGCGATGAAAAAGATGGTCGGCAATCTGCGAGAAGTCGTGAGTACCGTTCAAGACGTGGCGAGCCATGTGGTTCGCGGATGCACGGAGTTGCAACAGTCCGCTCAGGCGATCAACAGCAGTGCCAGTGCTCAGGCCATTTCCGTGCAGCAAACGTCTGCGGCAATGGAACAGATGACCGAGGGGATCAAGCAGAACGCGACCAATGCGGAGACAACCGAACAAATCTCGACACGAGTCGCCGCGAATTCGACCAAGAGCGTGCAGTCGGTCCAGCGGACTGCGGAATCCATGCGTGGGATCGCCGAGAAAATCGGGCTTGTCGAGGAAATCACTCGTAAGACGGACCTGCTGGCCTTGAACGCATCGGTCGAAGCGGCACGTGCGGGCGAGCACGGAAAAGGTTTCGCGGTGGTCGCTTCGGAAGTCAGCAAGTTGGCCGTTGTGAGTCAGAAAGCGGCGGCGGAAATCGTGCAGTCGTCCAGCGAAGGCAAAAACTTGGCCGAAGCGACAAGTCGGATGCTGACCGAGTTGCTGCCGGATATTGAAAAGACCAAGGATTTAGTGCAGGGCATCAGTTCGTTGAGCGAGGAGCAAAGCATTGGAGCATCACAAGTCAATCGTGCGGTGCAGGATCTCGACAAGCTGATTCAAACCAACGCGTCCTCTTCGAAGACAATGTTTCAAACGGCGGAAACCTTGTCGTCACAGTCTCGGAACTTGGAGAAGTCGGTCACGTTCTTTCGGATTGATCGTGGACCTGCACGGCTGGCGAAACAGTCGTCCGACGATGACGACATGGAAACCGGCGAGCATCCGAAAAGGGTTAAGGCAGTGGGATAATCGGGTTGAATTCGATCCGACCGCGCCCGATGCAGCTTTGAACCTGAGGGACTCATCACCCCTGTCAATTGCGTGAATCCGGCGCGCTCCTTCGTCGAACGGCAAGAATCAACAGCCGACCGACAGTCGTGATCACTGGAGCGAATGGTGATCGCCGCTCGGCTGGATTGGGATTTGACGGAGCGCTGGATGAATCCATGACAGAACGAGAACGACACGATGGGCAATGCAAACACGATGGGCGTGGAAACGATTGGCGCGGACACGGTGGACGCAGTTATGATGAAAATGGACGCCATTGGCGCTGAAAACCCTCCTGCCGCAAATCACGATTACTTCGTGTTCCACCACGGGCGGTTGCAATTCGGTGTTGATGTCCGCGCGGTTGCAGAGATTGTCATGGTGGACGAAATCGTCGCCTCACACGGCACGATTGACAGTTGTTTCGGCAACCTCGTGCATCGCGGCAAGTTGGTGCCGGTCTTTGACGTCACTGCGTTTACGACCAAAGTGGCCAAGCGACTTAGTCCCGAGATGGTCGTGGTGATCAATTGCGAGGACGTGGTTGCCGGGTTCTCGTTGGACAAGTACGTCGCCGTGCATTCGTTTCATGACGAACCACCAGCCACGCATGCTTCGAGTATTCTGTCGGGGCCGTTCGCGGAAACCAGCCCTGCCATCGAACTCGTTCGTGGGTTTCTGGGCCAATCGCTGGGCATCCTGTCGACGAAGAACATCGCGGACATGCTGCGAATGCAGGTCGGCGATCAAGAAATCTCGGAGCTGGAAGAGAGCGAATTCTCGACCGAAGACGACAAGAAGTCGGATGCAACTTCGGACAGCAGAACATTCATGTGCGCGTCCGTCGAGGGCACAGTGTTTGCCATACCCGTGGAAGACGTGATTGAAGTCATTGAGGGGCTGGACGTGACACCGCTGTTCAACGTGCCGCAGTTCTTGCGCGGCGTGACCAGCTTGCGCGGCAAGGTGCTGGCCTGCGTGGATATCTCGCACATGATGGGCGTACGCCCGCGACTGCTTGATGAGCGCAGTAAGTTCGTGATCCTGCAGCACGACGATATTGAAATGACCTTCTGCGTGGACGATGTCTCGCGGCTCAAGCAGTTGTATACCGATCGTGCTCAAAAGACGGACGCGGTGCTCGTCGGAGAAATCAACGTCTATGTGGATGGAGTGTTGGAAGAAGAGGACGAAACGATTTTCTTGCTGTCGACGCAGGCCCTTTTTGATTCACCCCACTTGGAAACGTTTCGGAGCGAAGACGGATGAAAGCGTATCCCGCCAACCTGTTTTCGCCCTGGCCGGGTGATGCGACTCCCGAACGAGCGCCAACCTCTCCGCGCGCCGTTTCTTTGTTTGCGGGTTTTCACGCCGATGCCGACGTCACGATCAAGTGGCTGCTGGACACGATGCAAACACTCGGTCAGGAGCAAGACGACGAGGTTTTCGAACGTGTCTATCGCCGCTGCCATGTCGTGAGCGGGTTTGCTCAGATCTTGGAAGTGCCAAAAATATCGCATCTGTGGGCGATGCTCGATTTTGCGTTGGATTTCGTCAGAAAGATCGAAACGTTCCAACAGCATTCGCTCGATTATGTCGTGAAGATGCTGCTCGAAACGTCGCGAACGATCTTGGACGACCTGTCAAGCAAAGGCACCAACGGGCTGGACCTCACGGACATCGTCAGCGAATGCAAAATGTACTTGCAAACGCCGCTGGACGAGTGGACCGCCGAATTGGAAAAGCCGCCCGAACCCGAGGCGGATCTCAAGCTGTCGCTCGAAGCGCCGACAGAAGCAGCGACCGAAGCAGTTGCAGGTCCGGGGGCCGCAGAAGCCAAACCCGCCGCGAAGAAATCCAGCATCGATCTCAGCACGATCGACGATGGACCGGAAATCATCGACGTCGCGCCGGACAAAGTGAGCCTGGTCAACGATTTTTGCGAGGAGAGCCGAGACAACCTCGACAAGATCGGCAACCAACTCATCGAACTGGAAGAAACCGACGAGCCGATTCCGTTGGTGAACGACTTGTTCCGCTCCGTGCATACGGTGAAGGGCGGCTCGCGACTTCTGAAGTTCATGAAGATGGAGACGCTGACGCACCATCTGGAATCGCTGCTGAACGACGTCCGCAACGGCGAGCGCAAAGTCACGCCCGAAATGATCGACGTGCTGCTCGCGGGCAAGACCTTGCTGGATGCGATGGTGGATGAAGTCGCGTCGAGCGGTCCCATCAAGACCAAGATCATGCCCGTGATGGAGGCGCTCGTCGCATTGGATTCGGGCGAGGCCGCGCCGGCAAAAGCTGCACCGTCCGCCGCCCCACCGGAATCGCAGGCTGCGGAGCCGAAAGCCGCCCCGGCGGTCGAGCATCACGATCATCCCGAACAACACGAGCATCCCGAGGAATCCGCGACTAAAGATGAAAAGTCGGCCGGCAAGAAATCCGCGAGTAAGCGCAAGGCCGCACCGCAGGAAATGATCCGAGTTCCCACCACGAAACTTGACGACGTACTCAACAATGCGTCCGAGGTCTTCATCACGCGGATTCGCTTACAGAGCGATGTGATCGACATGGGCAACGCCTTGCAGCATTGCGGTCAGACCATGCATCGCATCGAAACCCTCGGTGCTCCGGCCATTCTCGGTCGTCTGGAGGATGCCAATCAACGGCTGCTGGAAGACTTGGCCCGCATCATCAACCGCACGAGCGGCAAGGTCGATGCCCACCGACTTACCCCCATGGTCACGCGGTTCCAGAACGAATTGTCCGATGAACTCAACCAGGACAACGGCGGCATTTCTCCGTTCGAGGAACTGAATCTCAACTTGATGGCGGTCGAAGAGACTCGGAAACGCGTCGAGCGGAATGTCGAGCAGTTGGAGCAACTCAGTGCTCGCGTCCAAAGCGGTGCCATGAGTTTTCGGATGGTGCCAGTGTCTCAGTTGTTTGACCGTTTCCCCACGCAAGTCCGCGATATGGGCCGGCAAGTCGGCAAACGCGTCAAGTTGGAAATCAGCGGCGCGGACACGGAACTCGATAAAGTCTTGATCAATCAACTGGGTGACCCGCTGATGCACATGCTGCGGAACTCGGTGGATCACGGGCTGGAAACGCCCGAAGAACGCGAGGCCGCAGGCAAGAACGGCACGGGCTTGATCAAGTTGAGCGCGTTCTATCACGGGTCGCACGTGGTCATTGAAATCGTCGACGACGGTCGCGGGATCGACCCCGCCGTCATCCTGCCCAAAGCCATTAAGAAGAATCTCGTGGACTTGGACGAAGCGGCGTCGCTGACCAAAAGTGAGATTCTCAATCTGATCTTCGAGCCTGGATTTTCCACGAAGGACGCGGTATCCACGTTGTCCGGTCGCGGAGTGGGCATGGATGTGGTCAAGACGGCCGTGAATCAGGTTCAGGGCTCTGTGGTGTTGGAAAGCGACAAGGGCGTTGGTACGCGGGTCACCATGAAACTGCCGCTGACGCTGGCGGTTGTGGGCATCGTGTTGGTGGAAGAAGGTCCGAATCGATTTGCGTTTCCGATCCTGAACGTCGAAGAGATCGTCACCATCGACAAAGCGGACTTGGGCCGGATCAGCGAAAACACGCTCTACGATTTCCGGGGCAAGACGATTCCGGTCAACACGCTATCCGGCATCCTCAACTTTCAGCCCAGCCTGTTCAGCAATGAAGAAGTCTTGCTGGTCGTGCTCACGGACGGCGAACGACAGAAGGGCATCATCGTGGATTCAGTGCCCGGTCGTCAGGAAGTGCTGATCAAGAATCTCGGCGATGTGATCAAGAGCGTGCCGTTCATCATGGGCTGCACGATCCTCAGCGATAGTCGGTTGGTGCTGATCCTCAATGCCTGGGAAATCGTCAACCTCAAGGACACGAAACGGCTGACCTTGGCGGACGGCGACCGCAAAGAGGAGCAACGACCGCGAAAGAGCAAACGGGTTCTGGTGATCGACGATTCACCCATCCAGCGGCGGAATCTCGAATCGATTCTCCGTCAAGCGGGCTTTCGCGTGGACTCGGCGGAAAACGGCTTCGACGCGATCAAACGCGTGGAACAACAACGTTATTCGGCGTTCTGCGTGGACATCATCATGCCGCTGATGGATGGCTTCGAATTCGTCGAACGGCTGAAAAAGATGCCGCTGTACGACCATCTGCCGGCGATTTTCGTGACCGGTCGGGAAGGCGAGGAAGAGAAGCGCCGCTCGGAACAGTTGGGCATGCGGGGCTTGCTCACCAAGCCGGTTGATTCCGAACGCTTGATCAGAATCATGGACGAAATCTGCGGAATCGCAAAAGTGGAGGAAGACGCAGAAGTTGTCGAAGAGGCGCTTGTGTAACGGCAATTCGCAATCCCAGTAGCACGGGACCGGCTCGGGACAATGGTCCCAAGCTACCTCGGGACAATGGTCCCAAGCTACGCGGCCGCGGCGGCGCGAAGTGGATCACACGGTCACTCAACGAGAAACAGACCATGACTGAAGTCAACGTCGTCGCGTGTTTGGAAAACCCGCTGTATCGACAATACATCGAAGAAGAATTCACCGCGGCCAAGCGCGAACTGCGTTCAGTCGGCAAGGAAGATCTCGCCGAAGCCCTCGCCGAAAAGGGGGCCGGTGTGCTGCTGCTGCAATCGGATGCCGAAGAGCCGAGCATGATCGTGCTTTCGTCCAAGATCAAACGCCTGTTCGGCGACGATTTCAGCATGTTGATGCTGTCGGCCGACTATCGCACGAAAGAAGAAGTCGGCACATCGGTCGACGCGTTCCTGCAATACCCGGCACCGTTCAAGGAAATCGACGATGTCATCGAGAGTTTGTCGAATCGCACGAAGCGGATTCTGATTGTCGATGACTCGAAGTTGGTGCATAACCATCTCGTGCCGTCGCTCAAGGAAAACGGCTACGAAGTGCACGACGCGTTTGACGGTGCCCAGGGTCTGGAGATGGCCAAAGAGGTGAAGCCGGACGTGGTGATTTGCGACATCGAAATGCCCAACATGAACGGCTTCGAATGCTGCGCCGGCATCCGCAAGACCGAGGCCATTGCCAACACGTATCTCATCATGTCCAGCACGCTCGGCAGCGCCGCGGATCAACAAAAAGGCTTTCGAGTCGGCGTGGACGAATACATCACCAAGCCGGTGATCATTCCCGAATTGCTGGCCCGTTTGGACAACGTATTCAACGCCTCGCGAACGGGTCGCGAGCACGTGTTGATCCTCGACGACGAAGAACCAGTCGCCCGCACGATCGCTGCGGGACTTGCCAAGCAAGGTTTCTCGACACGGACGGTCAGCACGCTCAAGGAGTCCATCCGAGTTCTCAAGCGAGTGGGTTATGACTTGATCATCACCGAGATCAACGTGGCCGACGGCACGCTGATCGACCTCATCCGCCTGATCGGCACGTTGCCTACCGAATTCCAACCAGACGTGGTGGCCATGACGTCGCGCGAAAACGAGGGCGACGAAAAGATGGTCATGAACGCCGGAGCCGCCGGCGTCATCACGAAACCGTTCACGATGGATTCGCTGTCGGCGTCAGTGGAACGCGCCCTCGCCGATCGCCGCTCGCGACAGGAAAAAGAACAGCTTTCGAAATACGTCAGCAAGGCGTCGATGCGGATGGCATTGGAGAAGTCCATCATGGGCGGCAAGAAGTCGGCCGCGCGGGCCTACCGCAAGAACGGCACGATTTTCTTCAGCGACGTGGTCAGCTTCACTTCGCGATGTGAAAAGTACGAGCCGAAGGAGATCGTGCGCCAGATCAACAAGATGTTCGAAGTGATGACGCAGGTGATCATGAAACACGAAGGCGATATCGACAAATTCATCGGCGACGCGTGCATGGCCTTCTGGATGGAAGAAGACTCGGTGTTGTCCGCGTCGAATGCCATCAAAGCCACGCTGGAGATTCGCCAGGCTTTGACGGATATGAACGAAGCTGATCCGGTGCTGTCGAAGGATCCGATCCACATCCGCATCGGCATCAATACGGGCGAGATCATCCTGTGCGACATCGGTTCCGCCGACGCCCGTATCGACTTGACGATCATCGGCGACGCGGTGAATGTCGCGGCCCGCTTTGAATCCGGCGCGAAACAATACGGCCTGGATATCCTCGTCGGCGACAGCACGATGTCGCCCCACATGAGTCGCTATGCATCGCGTTTGGTGGACCTAGTCCGCGTCAAAGGCAAGGAAAAGCCGATGCTGTGTCACGAACTCTTCCGCGAACACGACGTCATCAGCCCGGAAGAAAAACGTTTGATCGATGAATTCAATAAGGGCATGGACGCTTATCGCGTCGGTGAATTCGAGAAAGCACTCGGCATTTTCACGGAGACCGACAAGCTCGAACTCATCGAGG
>JAQBZS010000060.1 GCA_027622115.1 Planctomycetota bacterium
CGGGCTTCCTCAAGAATCTTTCCGAATCAGGAGACCGACACAGACACTCCGCGACGGCTTGTCGTGCTCACATCTGGGATCCACTTCTGTTACCCGCGCACGACGAGCCGACAACGGAGAATGCGAGCGAGGTCACTTTGAATCTACTTCATCTGATTAATGCCACCCCCGACACCGCCGTTTCACACCACTTCGATTCGCTGATCGACGCGTTCGAGGCGAGTTGGCAGTCGGCGGGTTCGGCACGCATCTTGAATCATCTTGCATTCGAGAGTACGGACGTCCGATACGTTCCACTACTGGTGGAATTGGTCAAAGTCGATTTGGAATACCGGTGGCGGTTTTCCACCGGCGGCACAACGACGGACAGTCTTCCCAGCCGACCACGTGTTGAGGATTACTTGACTCGATTTCCGGTGCTCGGCCAGCAGGAAGATGTGGTGCTCGATCTGATCGGCGAAGAATTCCGAGTGGCTCGGCGGTGTGGAGAAGTCGCCGAACCACAAACTTATGTCGATCGATTTTCGAGCTACGCGAAGCAATTGCCGACGTACCTTGGTCGAATTTCGAGCGAGTCCTTGTGCGAAGTCGATGAAACTCGATTTCGCCCAAAGTTGGCGGAAGAGACTCAGTTTCGTCTCAATCCGGCCCCGCAATCCGAATTGCAGCGAGTCATCGCGGAGGCCGATCTTCAGTTTTCCAATCCGGTCGCCAAACCACTCGCCGAACTCGATACGCATGAAGTCGAACTGGATGACACGCAGTATGAGATGCCCTTGCTGCGGGTTCCCGAATCACGCGACACACGCACGTCCGATGTCTGGACGCTGCTCACGGTTCGTCCTTTTTCAGACTTGCCGCCCACATACCAGAAAGATCTCATCCGCGATCTTGAGCCGTTCTTGACGGTTCGCGAGTTCGAACCCGGTCGGCGACTCGCCACCCAAGGACAAGTCGCCGACGAATTGCTGATCCTGATGGACGGCATCGCGGAAGTTTCGATCGTCGACGACCAGCTTTGGCAACGCACGATCGACACCATCCGCAGCAAGTCTCACGTCGGTTTGTTTTCACTTTATACCGGCTCGCAGCACTTGAGCACCGTGACCGCCACGACGAAAGTGCGAGCCCTCGCGCTGTCGCATCACGGCTATCAGAAGCTCTTCGGAAAATATCCGTCACTGATGACCGGATTCGCGGAATGTCTCGCCGACGAACTCGGCCACGGCGAAACCAACGCCTATTGCAACAAAGTCGTGAACGGCTTCTTGATTCAGCGATTCATCTCGAAGGGCGCGATGGCCTCGGTCTACGAAGCGGTGCATGTCGCCAGCGGGCAGAAAGTCGCCTTGAAGATGCTGCACCACCAGTTGGCCTATGAAGCGCAGGCTGTCGCGAGGTTCCAGCGTGAATCCGAAGCGCTCGCGTCCATGCAGCACGAAAACGTGGTGCGATATTACTGCTCGTTCAAAGCAGCCAAGACTCTGTTTATCGTCATGGAGTATGTGGCGGGCCGTCCGCTGTCCGAAGTGACTCGCGACCGGGTTCCACTGCCGGAATCCGAAGTGCGGAGCATGATTGGGCAATTGGCGCGAGCCATCCTGCATGCTCATGAGCACGGCATCATTCACCGCGACCTCAAACCCGCCAACGTGATGCTGCAAGCAGACGGCACGGTCAAGCTGACGGACTTCGGCTTGGCGAAAACGGCCATGAGCATGTCGCTAACGCATCACGGTCAAATCCTAGGGACGCCGCGCTACATGTCTCCCGAGCAACTGATGGGACGAGCCGTCAATGGTTCCGCCGACTTCTTCGCGCTCGGCTGCATGGCGTACGAATTGCTGACCGGCAGCGCGCCGTTTCAGGGAGAAGACACCGTTGCGCTACTTCGCGAACAGCTCACGTGGAAAATGCCGGCTCGCAATGAACTGCCGGTTGACGTGAGCATTCCGATGTACCAATTGCTCGATCAAAGCCTGCGAATGGAAGACTCGGCCAGAACGCTGGATCTGCACAGTGTTGCCGTATGGGCGAATTGATGCGGCAGTGTGTTGAAGACATGGTCTTGATCCTCACGTTGCCAAGGGAAAAGGCCACCATGCCGAAATTCGGTTGCGCCGGGCACCAACACCCGGCGTTCGCGGACACCGCTCTCCACCGACCCCGCGCACCCCGCGTCGGTGGAAGCAACGACTGACAAGCTACCCTGGCTTTCATCGCATCAACCATCCCGTTACTGAGCCTCCGCTGCTGCTCGTTGTCTCGGCTAGTTTTTCGCCGCAATGCGGCAAAAAACTAGCCGAGGTCATTTCACGCTGACGACTTCAACTTGCATCTTTCCCAGCACGCTCATCAGCGGGAAGAACGACGCCACCGGCGCGGGTGCATCATCGGCGAAACTTGATTGCGCCATCTTGATGTGCGCCGGGCCGATTCCGCCTTTGCCCAACATCGCATCCAACGGATACCACTGCCCATCAATGTAGGCTTCGGTCCAGGCGTGACCGCCGAATGCCGCTCTGGAGTCCACATACACCACGCCAATCGCCACGCGTGACGGGATTCGACGAGCCCGTAACATCGCCGCGAGCAAGACCGCGTGTTCGGTGCAATCGCCTTCCATGCTCTTCGCCACTTCCGCCGCCGAAGCCATCGCCGTCGAGAAATTGGACTTGCCGACTTTCTGATGCACGTAGCTTTCCAACTTGCGGCTGATTTGCAGATTCCCGACCGCGCCGCCGGCGGCTCGCCGTGCATGGTCGACCACGCGTGGATCGGTCGACTGCAAAAATCGAGTGGCCTTGGTGTAGTCCGAGGACACCGCTTGAGTGCGCTGTGCTCGCGGTTCATTCGGACGAGTGACCGTCAGCTCGATCGTCTCATCGTTGACCGAGCGGACCGTCTGGTTTGCATCGGCGAGAAAGTAAGGGCGCGGGTCGACGCCGGGGACTCGGATGCGATACGTAATCCGCTGACGTTCGAGCGCCTTGGGGATGCTGGCGGCGACAAGCTTGTTGTTCTTGTCCCGCGTGTGAACCGGCACCAGTGTCGCCACCGCGATGTCCAATTCAGCCCCGGCGATTTCTTGCAACGCGACTTCGCGAGACACGGAATAGGTCGTCATCATCTTGCCGAAGAATTCCGTCTCCGTCTTGAGCACTCTACCATCAGCATCCGCATAGGACGAGACGACCGGCAGGTCCGGCTGAATGGGGCGAAGCCGCGTCAATCGTTTCCGCGTCCCGTCATGCAGCTTCGTGGTCAGCGGTCCGGCCACTTCCATGCGGACGGCGATGACTTTGTTGGTCATCGGCATGTACATGTCGAACGACGCACGCTGCCCCTGAGTCCGCAGCCCCTGGCGTATCAGTTCTCGCTCGTAAACCATCGACCGCGTACCGGGCTTCCAAATCCGACTGGATTCAAAGCTCTTGCCGGCGAGATTGGTGATCAATTCCAGGCGATTTCCGCGAACCGTGCCGCTGACACGAACGGTCCGGTCATTGGATTCCAGCGATTCCATGCGAAACGATTGCAGCTCGTTGGTGAGCGATTCGTCGATCTGCATCGAGATCTTCTGCGAGAACTGTTGTCCGAATCGCTTGAACTGCATCCGCAGGTTTTCCGACCAACGCACCAGTCTCTGGTCGTTGACGGTGATCTCCCGCCGAGTCGTGTGCGAATAGCCGATGCGGTTTTCACCGATATAGATGACTTGCCAGTCCTCTTCCGCTTGGGGTCGCGGTGCCAGCGGTTGAGCCGACAGGGGCCGGGCTCCGGTGAGTAAGACCGCGGTTGCGAGAACTGTCCAAAGAACAAAGGGGCGGTGACTCACGACAGCATCCTTGGGATAAGCAATGGAAGGTGATCCGACGGCGCTTACTCATAACGCGAAGCAACGGTTGGGATACAGCCCATTTATGGCTGATGGACATATTCCAGCGGCTGCGCATCGATTTCCTTCCAATACGCATCAACCCATTCGATGACTTCGGAGGCCCCCGTATCAAACGAAATCTCCGGCCGCCAGCCGAATTCGTTGCGAGCACGTGTTGAATCAATGACGTAGGCGGCGTCTTGACCGGGCCGCTCGTCGGTGATCTCCGCCACTTCGTCCAGCGAACGCCCGAGCCGATTCGCGATCGTCGCGACGACGTCCCGCACGGCGATGCCTTGATCGGGCGACAGGTGGTACACGCCGCCGATCGTGCCGTCGAACAGAATCGACCGCTCGCCGCGCGAAACGTCCCGGATATGAATGTAGGACTTCACCGCTCGACCGCCGCCGTGCAGTGGGATCTGGACGCCGTTGCGAATGTAGATGGCGGAACGTGGGATGATTTTGAACAACTGCTGACGCGCCCCATAAACGTTGGTGGCTCGTACGGTCAGCAAGGGAAAGTCAAACTGCCGACGATACGTTTCCAGCAAATAATCGGCCGCGGCCTTGGACGCAGCATACGGCGTGCTGGGATTGAATGGGGATGCTTCGTGTACCGTCCCTTCGCATGTACCGTAGATTTCCGGAGACGACACGTGCAGATATCGCTTGAGGTAATCCTGTTTCCGCAGGTGGTTCACGAGTTCCGCGAGTGCCACGCAATTCGTCTGAAACCAATGTTCTGGATGCTGCCAGCTCGGAGCGACTTCGCTTTGCGCCGCGAAATTGACGATGTGCGACGGACGAACCTCGTCCAACAATTGCAGCAATCGCGGCATGTCGCGGTTGAGATCCAACGCTTCGTAACGATACCTCGTCAGATTGTCTCGCAGCTTGTAACGCAAAAACAGCGGCGAGCGTTCGGGAGACCGGCTGACTCCAACGACAGTGTTCGCCGAGTCGTCGAGCAGCAGATCGACGAAGTCTTGACCGGAAAACGAGTTCGCTCCCAAGACAAGAATTGTGCGGTCGTCCGGCATCGTCGTTCAGTTCCTTGGTTTGAGTTGGTCGCGTTCCGGGGTCGGGCTTACGACTTTCAGATTTGACGGGGGTTGGGCTCTGGTTTCTCAAGAACGTCTGCCCGCCAAATCTGAAAGTCGTAAGCCTGACCCCCCAAGTCCTCAATTGCCGCGTTTCATGAATGGAGTTCAAATCGCTCAGGTCTCCGAAAACGATTTCCCCCGCCGCCACGTTAATGGTTTTTGTGGTTGCGACGTACTTTCGAAAATCACGCGAGTAGTGAATTTGGGCGTCAGGCTTACGGTTTTCAGATGGCCTCGTGCGTTGCGTGAAAATCGAGTCGAATCGCCGCCAAGTCTGAAAAACGTAGCCAGACCCCGGATGTGACAAACTCGAACGTTGTCTGTTGGCAATTCTGCCGAAGACTTCAGCGAAAGCCATTGTCGAAACTTGGATGGATCGCTGACGAGAGCGTCGTTTTCACTTTCGGAAATGGTCAAGCAAATGGTACGACTCAGTTCGCCCGACGAATTTGTCGGCATCCTGGTCATTCTTCACTTCCTTGGTCTTGGTGAAGTTTGGCCTTCTTTCGTTAGGTGCAACGCATGACCGCCGAGATCATTGATGGCAAGGGAATCGCCGCGACGATTCGCCAAGAATTGGCCGTGGACGTCAAGGTATTTCATGCCGAAACCGGTGTCACTCCGCATCTCGCGGCCGTGCTGGTTGGCGACGATCCGGCCAGCGCCGTCTACGTCCGCAATAAACAGCGGGCCTGTGAAGTGGCTGGCATGAAGAGTTCACTGCACACACCGCCCGCCGAAACTTCCACGGATGAACTGCTGGACTTGATCCAGCGGCTCAACGAGGACTCGACCGTTCACGGCATCCTGGTGCAGCTTCCGTTACCGGATCAGATCGACGAACTCCGTGTGCTCGATGCCGTCGTGCCGACGAAAGACGTTGACGCGTTTCATCCGGACAACGTGGGGCGGATGATTCAAGGACGCGCGAGATTCCTGCCGTGTACCCCGCATGGCGTACAAGAATTGTTGCGGCGATCGAATGTGGAAGTTGCCGGGTCGCACGCTGTGGTGATCGGACGAAGCGAGATTGTCGGCAAACCGATGGCCGCGCTGCTCGTGCAAAAAGGCGACGAGGCCAATGCGACGGTCACGATTTGCCACAGCCGTACGCGAGACTTGCCCAGCATCGTGAGGCTGGCGGATATTGTCGTTGCCGCCATCGGTCAGCCGAAATTCGTCACGGCCGACATGATCAAACCCGGTGCGGTGGTGATCGACGTGGGGGTCAACCGAGTCGATGGGAAGCTGGTGGGCGATGTGGATTACGACGCGGTCCGCGAGGTGGCGTCAAAGATCACGCCGGTACCCGGTGGAGTCGGTCCAATGACGATCGCGATGGTGCTCCGAAACACGTTCACTGCTGCGAAGTTGTCCGTGAATGCCGACGGCTGAAACGCTCGAATATCAGCGCTGTGGCCTTTGCGGAAGTTCTGGCTCAATCTTTTCCATATGCGCTCCACCGGTAGGTTATTGAAAATCAGGAGTTGACTCAGACAATTCCTTGCGGAGGTTTTATACTTACACCAACCCGATCTTTTCAACACCCTGGGTCTTCCCATGAACATTACCGAAAGCGTCGAAAAACTACTAAGTCAAGAAGCGGTTGTGGTGTGTTCGTTCTATCACATTTTCTTCCGCAACCATCCCGAAGTGCAGCAGCACTTCGATGGCGTGGACATCGAGCAACAGGCGCTCACGCTGACCAATGCCCTGAATGTGGTGGAACTGCATCACCGCCGACAATTCCCGGCGTTGAAGAACTATTTGAAGAGTCTAGGCCGCAAGCACCACGAGATGAGCGTCTTGCCCAGCGAGTATTCCAAGTTTCGTTCGTCGTTACTGCAAATGCTCGGCGAATTCCACGGTCAGGATTGGGACGAAACGCTCGCCGCCGAATGGTCGGTCGCCATCGACGAAGCGATTGAATTGATGCTGGAAGCCTACCAGGTGGACGTGTTCCCCACGGAAGCCTGAAAAGACCTGTCTTCAGAATGCTGAAAACTCGTCGATGATTTCCGTCGCGAGATCGATCAGCAGCCCGCCTCCTCGGCGGTGAGGATACCGCATTGATCTGGGCAGTATTACTGGCTTTTCCCCTCTTGAATCACTCGTTCTAGCCAGTCGCAAACTCTTTGCGGGCTTTTTCCCGGACTTCAGGTGCGATTCAGCCATGCCAGAGGTCACGTTGCGCGATCAAATCGATGCCCTTGCGGATCTCGCCAACCGTAATCACCGACACCGCGCCTCCTTGCGGAATCAACTTTGCTTGCTCCCAGGCGGCCACCGCCGGATCGCACCGCGCCCCTTTGCGCAATTCGGAGATCACGTTCGTGTCGAGCAGGTAAAGCATCAGTTCGCCAGATCGACGTCGCGAATGGATCCCTCGATCCTGGAAACGTCGGCGTCCGTCCCCACAGCGGGCATCGTGCGTAGATAGGCTTCGAACGTCATCGTCGGCGCTGCTTCGCTGTCGACCAGTAACGTTTCACGCAGAATCTCGCGATGCTCTTCATCGACGCTCCGATCGTGTCTTTCGGCGCGTTCCTGCAGCTTTGCAATGATCGAAGGTTCAACTTCTCGCAAAATCAATTCGGTCATTTTGTCGTTCCTGTGACGTCGTCGTTATGCACAATTTGATGGTATCAGCATGGCACTGTGGAGTCGAGACGTGTGGGTCACCGGCCACCTCGACCAGGAGCGATTCAAGACGTTTCCCATCGAAGCCGACGGCCATCTGCTGGCTTTGCTGCGGTATGTTGTCACGGGGCGGTTGAAAACCGGCCAGCGCTGGGCGATTCAAAACAGGAAAAGCTGTCCTAAGCAGTTCGCGCTGTTTCTTGGGTTTGTCGTCTTGTTCCGCCAGTGCCGATTGCCAGAGCGTTGTGTCTTCGAAGTCCATGTTCTCGTCCCGTGTTCAAATGATTTATCCACACACTGACCGTTCGATTTCATCAACGCTCGGTTCCTTGCCGCGTCGCGTTTTTCGTATGAACTTCATGACGCGCCGGTGGAGGGTTTCCAGGTCCACGTCCTTCAGCCGGTCGCTGAAAAACGTGGTGTTTCCTTCTGGGCGAGAGTGGCGGCGAGGGTGGCGTTGATGAAGCCGTTCAGTGAGACGCCTTGCTCTTTGGCTAACTGCTGAGCCTTCTGTTTCAGGTCGTCACCCATGCGAAGCGATAGGGTGGCCATCGAGTGTTCCTTATGAATAACGGGCGAGGAATTCCTGGGGTGTCATGACGGTCCAGCCGTGCGGCGGTAAATCGGGCGAGCGAAAGTCGCTGACGTTGTAAGTGGCGATCACCGCGGTCGTGTGAATTGCCGCTTCGACAAACTTGTTGGCGCCTTCATCTCGCAGATTTGGCCGCCACGAAAAACGCAACTGGACCATCGGAAAGGATTTTGATCGTGGACGACGAAACTCGATTGGAAAAACTTCGGTGGGCCATTCATGGAGTCAAGGCCCCGTTTTCATCTGCGGGGACCTTCGTTCCGGATCAGCCACCCACTTTGATATTTCGGGACAAGTCGCGGTTCACGGTCAAACGGGCCGAAAACGCTCATGAGCAGGTTAAGATTCTGCAGCCTTTGATCGACCGTTGCCAACCGGCGACGTTCGGCGATAAGCGGCGAACCCGGCTCGACCGGAGTGTACGCGACGCCGTGCAACTGAAGGCTAGCGACGGCGGCTTTTCCGTTGAGCATTTCGACCCCGAAACGGCCGGCATCCTGGATGCGGTTCGGAGCCGGATGCTGCCGCATGATTCGTCCCCAATTACCGCAGAACTATATGCACTCAACGTCTACACGCGAGGGGGCCATTTCGCGCCGCACAAGGACACCCCGCGCGGCCAAGACATGTTCGGCACGCTGGTCGTGTGTTTGCCGTCGCAGTTTTGGCGCGGCGACTTTGTGTTGACCCATCGAGGCGTGGTGCAGCGTTTTGACTGGGGGGCGGCAATCGGTACGCATCCTTCCAGTCGATGTTGTCGTCATCTGCACTGTCTGGCAGATCAAACATGGATTCCCAAGTCACGAACCGGACGTCCTCGTCGCCACCAAGTCGAATCTTCTTGATGCCGACCGGGTCTGTGGGATGTATCCCGAGTTCGACGAATGCCCAAAAGGCGATATCACCAGCGTCCAGGCCGCTCGCGAAGCCACCATTGAAGCCGGTTCTCGCCGAGTCCGTCCGTTCCTCATGACGACGGCCACAACAATCCTGGCGCTGATCCCCGTGCTCACATCAACGGGCCGAGGCTCCGACATCATGGTCCCCATGGCCATCCCCAGTTTCGGCGGCATGATCATAGAAATCATGACGATGCTGGTGGTGCCCGTGCTGTATTGCATGGTGAAGGAATCGAAACTGCGATTGGGGATCGAGGATCAATTGTTCGCCGCAGGAGGTTCGACTGGGCAATCCATACCAGATCAATCAACTGAAACCAGTAGTTAGTCGCGACCTAGAAATAATCTCCAACTGACAAGTTGTTCGCGGCAAGCGAGTGATTCGTTTCGCGGAAGCGCTTCCTTTGGCCATGGCGATGCTCACGGCCTTCCGTGTTAAGTGGCAGTTAGCGTTTGGGTGCGCAACATCACGTTCCTTCGGGCCTCAATCGCTGGTATTCGGTGACTTGCCGACGACCCAATTCGAATGAGTCGGTTAGGCTGACTTGATCGGCAGGCACGCCCAAACGCCCGATCGTCTCGGCAATCAGTCCGCTGTCGGGATTCGGGATCCACAGCGGATGACAAACAACGCACCATCTGTCGCGAGTACTGGGAATGCGAAAGGCGGGTAGCCTCAAATCTTGGCGAAGGTCGACCGTTGGGTTGCCACCGAATCTCGTGACAAACATGCGGGCCAATCGCATCGCCAATTCGCGCCAATCACTTTGGAACGCCTCGTCGAATCGGCTGGACTCCAAGCCACAATCGAAGTTCTGGTCAATCAAACATTTCAAGTAACACAGACCAAGTCGCCAGTCCAACAGACCGTGATACATCTGGTTGCTGTATCGATGCAGGCACTGATAGCACGCTTGGTCGCACTCATTTCGATGGGCCATGCAATCTTCCAACGGGTAGGACTCTTCGTCCGTGACCATTGAACGAATTAGTTCTTCGATCAGCGGTTGCTCGGCCCCTGCGAACGGTCGCCCAAGCCGATCGCAGAATCCAACTCCATTGACCAAATGGTCTGTGATCTGCAGCAGCGGAACATCTTGTCCATTCATTGTCAGAACGCGTGGCTCGATGATGTCGAACTCTTCCGGATCGATGTCCAAGTGGATTGCGGCACGATTCACGATCAAAGTTGTGGCCGAGAGTGCTGCGGCTCGAACTGCTGTTACGACATCGCCTGTGTTGTCGTCACTCAGCGCCGGTGCTCCAACACGGTGAATTTGCAGACCGGGATGGGCTTCTGAGGGAGCGATGAAGAGTGAATCGGTCGTTTTCGGTGCCGCGATCCAAAAGTTCGGCAACGACTCGTTGTTCGAGGAAAACCGGTTTCGTGTGTCTTCATCGAGTAGGGAACCACCATCGGGACCGTTGGCAATCAGTTGGCCTTCCAATGTGGTGAATTGTCCAAGTCGCCATTCTCCCGCAGTCACTTGGAATCCTCGCCCCATTGGAAACTCGGTATCTCGCGCGCCGCGGTTCAGTCGATAGGTTCGCGACTGATGTTGCACACTCGCACGCAAATTTGACGAGGTGGATCGAGACAAATCCACAGGCAGTGCTTCCGCGCAAATTGAGCGGTAGCGTCCCGACAATTGCTGCGGCTCATCGATTGATCTGGGGTTGAAGTCAGTTCGAAACCCGTTCGGTGTGCGGCAGAGAAAAGTCGACTCTGTCGAGAAAGGCTGACCGCACAGGCACGCGGCCTCCTCGTCAGCAACGGGCGTGTTGAAACGTCGCCAAGCCCCACACCGCCGACAACTGCTCATGTAGAACTCGTTTCCGAGCGGATCGTCAAGGGGAGTGATCTGGACAGGACTTCGTCGATTCCCATGCCGAAAATCTCGCTGCAAGCTGCCAGTGAAGCCGACACAGAGGTGACGCTGCTTATCTTTCACGACGATTGCGCCAGGAGCGTGCTCGTAGATTCCGAGGTCAATGTCTCGATCAATCGTGCTCCATTCTCGCTTGGACTGATCCGCTCGCGCACCTTCAATCGTCGTAACCCGCTTGGAACCGAGGTACAGATTGCGAACTCGCGTGGGCATGCCGTACATTGGGAAGTAGCCGGTTTCCGCGAGCGAATGGGCAAGGCCGGGTTGCAGTGATTCCGTAGCCCCTTCACACAGTTCTCGAATTTCACGAACGATCAAGTTTGCGGAAAGCGATTCGACTCCGCCGTCTGCATTCGTGACGGTCAGTAAGTTTGAAACGAGCCCACCGTTCCTGAAGTAATTCTTCACTTTTTTGTTTTCAGTGAGATCAACTTCCCATGACGATTCGTCGGCGGACGAAAGCGCAAGCGGCTGGATTGCACTTCTGTTTGAGCGGGTCCAAACAACGAGTCCCAAGACTTGTCTGTCAGTCATCGCATGAGACCTCGCCCGTCGACGTCGTTGGTCATCGCCCGAGCGAGGTTTTCCAACCTCGCAATAAGACGTTTTGGCGCGCAGGCAAGTCGAGCCAACTCGTGGCAACCCTTTTGATGATGGCTGCGAAAAGCAACGCGAACCCACTCAGGTAGGGCCGCCAACCCTTCCATCCGTAGGTTTCGGGAATAGCACAAGCGGGTGAGCTGGCGACTTTCCGAATTCAGCGAGTGTTCCGCCGACGATGGCCATAGGATTGAAAGGAGATTCGCCCGTTGATCGTCGTCGGAGTGCCAACCGTTCGTCAAAGGGCCCGGGCTGACGCCAGTTGTTGCTGTCAGCCATCGCCCGCCAGGAAGTGGCAAGTGCGCACCCCGGCGAGCCTGCACCAACAGATTCGAACCCTCGTTTCGGAACACACTCACATCTCTCGCCGCAGCACCTACCAACAGCGCCCAAGTCTGTGAGAGGAAGTGCCGAGTTCCTCCTGACGGTGTCTCGACTTCGTACGCATCTGGTACATCTCGACGACGAAACCACTTGACCGTTCCTTGGCCTTCGTCGTGTGAACTTCCGAATCCACCGCGTCGCCAATCCCATACTCCGAATGGCTGATGGTTTTCTCGTAACTTCGATGATGCCGACTTCACGCTTGAGACGGCGGTCACCTCCCTCTCGATGGGCGCCACAGCAATGGGCGGTCGAATTCCTAGATGTTTGCTGAGTTGAACGAACTGTTCCACGGTCTCACCGCGAACGCACAGCGGCGAGGGAAGCCACGCGGACAACGGATTTCGCCGGTAAATCTTCAGACCAAGCGATCGCGATGCAAAAGCCAATCCTTTTTCGAGAACTGCCGACACCAACCCGGTGAGGACAGCGGAAATTTCTCGAAGAGTGGAGCCATTTGATTCAGCCCTCGTGACAGCACTCAATGCAAAACGAGGGCTTCTTGCGAAGTAAAGTCGCCCGCGCCACTGGCGATTCGACAACTCGTCGATTACACCAGGCGCCACCCCTCCTCGAATGATATTCCCAACAGCTTTGCGACTTTCGCAGAATCCTGGCGAGTTGATATTCTCTGGTGAGGATCTGAGTGAGAGTGGAAGCATTTCGATTCATCGCGACTACAACTCTCAATAAAACATCTATTGTTAGGTTTAACTCTGGATAACACGATGATGGGTAAACCAAACTTCTTTCGGCTCGAGACACAAGCATTGGTAATTGGATATGCGATGAGTCGACTTGATCAGCAATATCTGAAGGCTCGCGGTTGCCGCAAGTGGAAAGACGCTTTCGAAGAAGCCGCTGAATCGCTCGGAGTAAAGCCCACAAGCGTGAAGTTATTGCGCGATGAATTTGATCCGTTTCACTCCAATATGCGCAAGGGTTGGCATAAGCGTGACATGCTGCCAAGTCGCCAGCGTGTGCTAGACGAACTGAGTGGTCTCAGTGATGAGGGGGTCAGTGAAATTGTCACGCGAATTTTGAAAAGGGATGAACAGTCGATCGAAGAAGCGATTGATTCGCTCGCAGATGTCTCTCGCACTTCGGCGAACGTTGCCGAAAGGCTTCTAACCGGACGCCGCGCTGAAGACTACTTCTTGAAGCATTGTGATCACCTCATAAGTTATACTCGAGAGGAGATTTGCGATGCGCGACTGTTGGCGAGGGGATATGACTTTGGACTCAGTGCAGACAATAATATTGCTATCGAAGTCAAAGGACTGAAACAGTTAAAAGGCGACGTACTATTTACAGACCGTGAATGGGCTGAAGCACGTATTCGGCGGTCGAATTATTGGCTGGTGATCATCACAGGTCTGAGCGACGCACCGCGTGGCCACGTTATTGTTGACCCACATACAGCGATTCAATGCAAAAGTGAATACCGCACATCCGTGACAGTATCGTGGCGTGCCAAGTTCGATGCAGGGGCTCGCGGTTGACCAATCGCTAATCTTCCAGCCTTGGACCAATCAAGTTGTGCGACGGGAATACGGGACTTCTCAGGACGCAACAGCAGACTCCAGGCCAGGCGACTCGCGTAACGCGAGATCAGATAGTCCCAACAAGAGGTGCTTCGAAACGAACTCAAGCAGTAGTGGCGAGCCGCCGGTACCAGCGATGAGAAGGCGAAGTAGTCCGGAAATCCCTGCAGCCGAGCAACCTTGTGCGGCGTGATGATCCTTGACCGAGTCGGATGCACATATCGTCCCCGGCCCATCGATCCGAATCCGCTCGTCAGATTCTGTGCCGGACGGTCCCATACATCGAAATGTAAGCGTGCTGCTTGTCACGATGACAACTCGGTCGGAGTGTGTTAGGCAAATCGTAGACATCGTTTGCAAACAAGTAGCTGATTCGATCCTTGTTTTCCCGAGTTGGTTTGCTCGGGCTGAAGAACGGCTGTGACTTGGAATCCGGTTCGTCTTCGAGACCAGCGATGAATTCACCGAGCGAACGCTTTTCGTCC